>JABIFX010000187.1 GCA_018650445.1 Fidelibacterota bacterium | reverse complement strand
GACTCAGGTCTCTTAAATGCACATACGGTGACGGATTGGGCAACAAGTATAAGTTCTGGTCCTCCAGATGAGTCTGGTCAGACCCTTAGCTTTAATGTGAGTAATGATAACAACAGCTTGTTTAGTGTTCAGCCGGCAATAGATCCCACCGGTAGTCTTACTTATACCCTCGCACCTGATGTGTATGATACATGCACCGTAACAGTAAGTTTAAGCGATAATGGTGGTATTCAAAATGGAGGCGTAGCTACCAGCTTTCCACAGGCTTTTTTTATTAGTGTAAAGTCAGTTAATGATGCTCCGAGTTTTTCAGTGGGCTCAGATGAGGATGTTCTCGAAGACTCGGGACCTTCACTCTATCATGAAATTATAGGTTGGGGGACAGATATAAGTTCAGGACCACCAAATGAGTCTGATCAGATTTTGAACTTCAACGTGAGCAATAATGCCAACGAATTATTTAGTGTCCCACCAGCAATAGATCCCACTGGTACTCTTACTTATACCCTCGCACCTGATGCATATGACACTTGCACTGTTACTATAAGTTTAGGTGATAATGGAGGGGTCTCTGATGGTGGTACAGACACGAGTGATCCTCAAAATATCATCATCGTAGTTGCTCCTGTGCCGGACAAGCCTAGTATTACAAACGCAAGTACCTATGAAGATAGCTTAACAACAGACGGTATTTTTATTACTCGTAATCCAGTTGATGGCGAAGAGGTAACTCATTTCAAAATCACTAATATGGTGCACGGTAGAATATTTCTCAATCCAGATACCACCAGCCAAGCTATAGAAAATAATTCGTTCGTCCCTGCGGATGATGGAATTGCAGGATTTTATTATTTACCAGATGTGAACTACAATGGCTCGGACAGCATTTTTGTTCAGGCTTCTCTAAATCAGGATGATAGCGGTTTAGGTGGAGAACTTGATACAGCTTTTATAAACATTATCCCTGTAAATGATATACCCATTGCCTATTCTGATACGATATCCCTGTTTGAAGGTAGTGACGAGAATTTCACATTTTTTGGGGATGATGGAGACTATTTCGAGACCTCAGCAGATTCTCAACAGATCTCATACGAAATCATAAGACAACCAACACATGGGGAAGTGCTGCATAGTTCCACCAGTGGGAATGCATTGTATGCTCTAAGCGACAGTCTCCCGGAATACAACGGAATAGATTCAGTGATATTTCGGGTAACAGATAACGGGTATACTGGCGAAACACCCGATGGCCTGTCGAGTCTAGAGGCAACAGTAATGATTATAGTTTGGCCCATAAATGACAGGCCAGAGATAACTACATTTTCACCCGATTATGATACTTTAATATATACTGATGTCGATGGTAGAGGCTGGGCTGATATGGAAATTGAAGTATATGATTTTGACAGTGACAGCATAGCAATATCATGGTCTGATAGTTTAGATACGGTCGAAAATCTAACTGAAAGTATATATGTAATTCCTGAGAATGACACTTTACGTATAGTACTTGGTAGCGAATTAAACGCAGGATTCCATCACAGTACTTTTACTATCATTGATAATGGTGAAAAGAATACTCAACATGATTCTTTATATGATGGTACACGGCTGGCAAGAGATACGACGACGGTATTCAAAATTGCTCAGCCCCATGTTACAACAATAAGCGATCAAATTTTTATTGTTGGAGATCGTGAGAGATATTTTTCGCCAATCACAATTTCTAATGGGACCATCGAGAACACGATAAACCGAGACAATAATATTCGTATCTGTTTGCCATCATCTCTAGAAAATCCTCTAAAATGGGCCGATTCTTCAATTGTTATTCAGAGTGGAGATGATTTGATAAGCAGTAGTGTTAGAATTCTTGAAGACTCTACACAGCTTCTGATTGATGTAATCGATGATTTTAGTGCAGCAGACTTAATAACACTGAGTGGTATGCAAATTACTGGCTTTTCAGGAGCACTTGATTCAGTGGCTGTTAGAATCATAGTTAATGGAGATAGTTCCTATTCGAGAGCAAATGCACAGGATCCATTTTCATCTAAAATTGGCGATCCAAGAATTGAAATTAATCCAGATTCAAGCTCTCAAAATTTCTTAATAGTCAACAGCATTAATCCTGAGACAACCTGGGATGGTCAAATTCTTCTCGATAACGGCTCAATTAACGCTACCTTTTTTATTGGAGATACATTGCGCATAAAGATGCATGATTCTCTTGAAGTTAATTGGCTTAACGATTCTATTTCAAGTAGGAACACTAAACTCAATTATCTTGAATTCCATTCGGATTCTTCAGTTATTGCATTCTTAATTGACTCCTCATTTGTTCCCAATGAGACTGCTCTAATTGATGTTACATTCCGTGACTATAAACCTTCGAACTCTCAATCCCTATTCTTGGATGTGATAGGCACGACTGATTATGGGGATATAGGACCCACCTTTCCCGACACCACATATCGTAAGCTTTCAATTGGAGATCCATCAATTACTAGCGAGAAGGATCAGGTGTTTGTTGTCGGGGATAATCAACAAGCAATCTCATCAATATTGTACATGGAGGATGGATATGCTGCTACCCTAAAAGGGCATCCAGATATTTACTTAAAATTACCATCTGCGCTTAACATGTATTGGCATGAAGATGCAACGGCTTCTTCTCTTTCACTTGTTAGAAAGAGAGGTATACAACTAGATCAAATTACGAGTTATAGTAATAATGTGATTGATTCCACCATTCTTCATATTGCCATCGATTCTCTGCTAATGCAAGAATGGACTGCTAATGATACTTTAATAATCGAAGGACTGGTAGTCGATGGAATTGAAGATACAACCAGCCATCCATATTCGATCCTGATATCTTCGGATCAGAATACCTTTCATGATTCAGATGCAAGACATATTGAAATCGGACAACCTACGCTAAGTGTAGAGTCAGATAAAATTATGCTATACAATGATGAACCTCATAATATGGGGAGAATAATTGTCAAGGAGGATCCGTTTGCAACCACCATTACCAAGAGTGAAGGTATAATTATTACTCTTCCCTCTGGATTTCCTGGAAGATGGATATTACCGGATAGTATCTCATCACTATCAGTAAGTGATAGTAGACTAGACAGTATTACAATAGGAGGAAGAGACTCATTATTAATTCATGTTAATAGCGACTTTGCCCCAGGAGATTCATTAATCATTGAAGATATCCAAATTGGGGCTTTTGATACGACATTTTATGCTAGGAATGAATATTATCGGCTGAGTGTTAACAAAGAAACCTTTAGTTTTCCTTATTTTGAATACGATTCAACTAGCTGGTTAAATATTGGACGTCCCTACATTGATCTTGATCATGATATTATTAATCTATTGAGTAATGAAACCTCGATATCTCTACCCAAAGTTACCATTGTTGAAGACTTACACGCCCCAGTAATCTCAAAAAATGAACGAGGTTTTTTAACGCTAGCCCTAGATGAAACGAGTGGAATGATTTGGGATAACTCAGTATCTATATGCCGGGTATCTATGGGACAGTCTATTATCAATCCAATTCCTCAATATAGGGGTAGACTTGTTGATTTTGAGATAATTCAAAATAGCGAATCAGGTGATATAATAACTATAGAAGATTTATTTGTTAAAGCTCCACAAAATATGGCTGCTACATCTCTAGCCCTTTCTTTAAATAGTGGCATAAGTATCTGTAATTCTACTGACCAGCAAATTCTTGTTGGTGATTTATCCTTCATTTCAGAGGAAGATCAATTCTTTTTCAAAGGTTCGGAAAATACGAGGCTAAACCAAATCACGATTTACCAGGACTCAACGCGACTTGTAAATTCTTCATTGAGCATAATCATACCTGATACTTTGATGGTGGAATGGGCAATAAATAAAATAACCGATTCGCTATCAGTGAAGATATCGAGGTCCGGCGAAATAATCTCAAGAATCCCTTACAATAGTGTTAACCAAACGGCAAAAATATTAACTATTGAAGACTCAATATTTAATCAGGCTGATACCATCTGGATAAGCGGTTTGTATTTTAAGGGAGAAGGACTATCGGAGAGCTTAAACACGTCTTCAAATGGATCTCTTAAATTTAGTCCGTTAGTAACGTCAAATTCCTTATTACTTATTGATCCTACTGAAAAAACCATTGGTGGCCCTTCAGTTTTTGCAGACAATATCCCTTCATTCATTGTTGGTGAGGAAGGTATATACGCGAAAATGCCCTCAATAATTATTAAGGAGGATGAATCAACACCTGTATTAAAGAATTTTACTGCACTACAGCTCATAATCCCTACAACTTCAGGTAGTGGATTTACTTGGGAAGATACCTCAACCCTAAAACTTGGTGACGAATTTCTAACAAACTATGATATTCAAGATAAGCAGGTCTCCATCCCTATCAGTTTAAAGGAAATAAATATCGGTGATGAAATGCGACTTGAAGGATTGGGATTTAAGTCAATTGAAGAGGTAAATGATGGTTTCCACTTAAAATATCAATTCATTGGAAATAGCGAAATACCGTCGAAAGATTTTGACAAGAACGCAGAGGTCAGTTCTGGGAATTTGACCTTAGAATTGAGTGACTCGACTGAATTTAGTCTGGGTACTTCAATGAAATATATCTTACCTGATCTGACAATTAATGATTCATCCCATAGATTACTCAATATGACCCGACCACTATTGCTTCTATTACCTGATAATTTGGGATTGGTAGCAGATTGGGATATCGAAAATATTGATATAAGTGTTAGTGACCTCGATAGCATAACAGTTTACACAAAATCAAATGATTCATTAGTAATTGAATTCCCAGAAATCTCTACCTCAGGTGAATTAACAATTTCAAATCTTTTTCTCGATACTAGCCCAATTTATGATCAAACCGTTGGTGATTCTTTAATCAAATATTTCAATGTGACACAAGGGCGTATTGTCCTAAAAACTGGTAGCAATCCACAGATTGTTGATATTTCTGACCAGCAGGTTGAGTTTTTCCCGCCAGTGATATTAGATGAGCCCCAAATATTTGAGCAAGCTGGTATTACCACTCTTTCTTTTGTCACATCCCCCGGGACATTTCAACTAGGTGAAACTCCTCCAATGGATTTATTCCAAATTAAAAGGGAGGGCAATACAAATGATGATACGACACTTTTCGCAGATACGACCAGTACCTCAATCGAATTATCTAGAGTTGATATAATGCTTCTCGATTCGATTGAAATTAGTGACATGCCTCAAATATCAATCAATATTTCTAACGATGATGTATGGCGTTTGAATAGATGGTTTGATGAAATTAGCTATAGTAATACATCCTTTGATTATTCCCTTAATGTTCAAAAAGCTGAAGGATCTGATTCACACTTTTCCGATGTGAAACTCAGATCTACGGATACTTCAAGTATTAACTGGTCCTTTTATAATCCTGAGGTTATCCATTTCAATAAAAGAGAGAGAATAATATCAAGTACGGAATTGTCTAGTTTCGAACTGAATTTGGGTGGTGAATTTCCTGATTCAGTTTACCTCCAAATTCGTGGGGATCGAACAGAACTCGATTCATTATGGAAAATAAATTCTATTGATTCTTCTCTAGTATTTGGCTCATATATAGAATCTCTAGAAAATGATTTATATGATGTCATGCTATTTTCACAGGACATGAATGTTAAGGGTATGGTTCCAATTTATCGGCAATTTATTGTCGACAATGATGGACCAAAAATTTCAAAGATAATACCTACCGCTGGAATCTCTAAATCCGGTGGGGGCCATGAAATATCTAGGAAAGATTTAATTGAAATCAATTATTCAGATCAAATTGTTGGCTGGTTAAATTCAACACCCCAACTGATGAAGCCATCTATAAATCAATCTATAAATCAATCTGAGGTGACTACCTTTCCTTTTCCAGACTCCTTGTCGTTGGATATGTTTATCAAATGGGGAATTCATAATATTTACTCTGATTCAACAAAATTTAGCACAAAAACTATCAGACCTGGTGAATTGGAAGAAACTTGGAGTATCAGGGTGGACAGTCTGGTAACCTTGATATTAGATAGTGATTCCACCATGAGTGACGCGGAAATGATTAGTGCAGAACTGAGAATTGTAATTTCAGACTATACTGAAAATAAGGTTTCTGAGAGTGTTGAGTACTCGATATTAATGGGGAATGCAACACTTGGAGGAGAGGTATTTAATTATCCAAATCCTTTCTCGACAGTTACTGGAGAAAATACAAAAATCCATTATGTTATTGGAAGAGAGGGCGTCTCATCAGGGAAATTCCTTATTATCGATTCTGGTGGAGATGTAGTATATATAAACAATGAAATAAGTTTAGATATCGGTACACATGAAGATCTAATCTGGGATGGCAAAGATCTCTTTGGGAATAAGATGGCATCAGGAATTTATTTTGGATATCTCAGAATTGACGATGAAGACCCTGTTCGTATCAAAATAGCTATAGTAAATAGATGATGAATACAAAAATATTATTAATCACGCTAAGTCTAATTTACAGTATTCTGAATGGACAGCAACTTGGTGGAAGTGCGGCTTTTTTAAAGAAAGGGATGTCAGCTCGCGCACTGGGGATGGGCTCAGCTTACGTGGCTGAGGTAAAGGATCCTTCCGCAGCCTATTGGAATCCTGCTGGTTTAGTAGAATCAGCTGGATTAAAATTTCAAATAAGCGATCTCCAAAACAACATTTTTGATTACAAGTCTTTTGGTGACATAAATACACCCCAGATCAGTTTGGCATATTCATTCAACAAACCTTTGCCCATGAGCAATATTCAGTGGGCCCTAGGCATCTCCATGACAGGATACTTCGTAGATGATATTGATGAGTATGACAATCGATCATCATACCTAGGATCATTCGGTTATAGCGAATATGTATCATTTATCTCCGCAGCCTTTAAAATTAGGCTTATAAATGTTGGTGTTACTTGGAAATATTTATCTCAAGAATTCGGTGGAAATATTGGCTTTAACCAGACAAATAAAAAATCATTACTAAGGAAACCTCATGATATAGGATTGAAGTTCAACCCGACAAAGTATCTGAGCTTTGGCTTAATACTCAGGGATAGTATCAGTGTGGGAGTATATGATCAATATTCAAAGAATCTTCAATATGGGGTAAGCATAAATATTGCAAATATTGACAATTCACTGGAATTACCCAATATTATTGTCACAGCAGATTTTCTAGCCCTCCAGAGCTCATTTCAAAAATTAAATACTGGAATAGAATACAAGTATGTGGCAAATGATAAATATTCATTTCTCTTCAGGTTGGGGATGTCTGGCATCCTCTTGAATCTTGATGATTCATTTGAAGATTCTGAGGAAATCACGGAAATAAGCCGAAAGGGGTCAGTCGGATTAGGAATCCAAACTGGGCAGCTAGGTATCGATATTGCATGGGTACAACAATTGAATGATAATTCTTATTCTCAATATATGATATTAACAGTGGGCTGGGGTTTTTGAGAACTTTGAGATGAGAACAATAATTTCAATAATTCGAATTGAAAAAAAATCATTAATAGATCAGGATTAAAATTTACTTTGATATTAGCTGACTTGTTAAATGTTTCATACGAGTAAAGGAAATTGAGATATCTTTAAAGGATGTACCCAGTTAATTCTTCAAATAGTATCTGAAGTTGGCGTAACCATTCATTATCAATTGGAAATGACTTAATGGCTGGTTATAAAGCACACCTGGCGACAGGGATGGCGCTTGGTCTGAGTGCAGGGATAGGGCTTGTTCTCTTCGCAGTTATATCACTTACCTATTTACCTCTAATATTTGTCGCAGTTATCATAGGTTCGTTTTTACCTGACCTCGATAGCGATACTGGTATTCCGGTGAAACTATTATTCTTCGTACTGGGCATTATTTTAGCGGCTTCAGTTGGCTATTATTTATACGATGAGGTTGAAGCAAGTGTATATGCTATAGTGGTAGGAGTTTGGGGAACATTTGGTTCAATTAATTTTGCGCTAAAATATCTTTTTAAAAGACTAACAACCCACCGAGGTATCATGCATTCATTGGTTGGAGTGATTGTTGCGATCCTTATTTTAAATTCTGCTTTTCTCGCTATGGGTCTTCAAATCTTTGATTCACTTCTGTTTTCAGGTGCTATTGGTATTGGATATTTGGGGCATCTGGTTTTGGATGAAACCATTTCAATTGTAAACCTCTCTGGTATACCATTTATCCCTAAAAAGTCATTGGGGACAGCGCTAAAATTAAGCTCAAGTTCGCTAAGGATGAACATAGCTCTGCTCGTAATCATATTGGTTTTACTTTACCTGAATGGAATATTGATTACAGGATAACTTCCTCCTTGCCACATAGAATTTACAGTAACTGGTGTCCACTAGACCGGGTGAAATTAAACTAATTGAAACCAGATGTATGGAACCCACTTTAGTGAGTAAGCTTTGAAAAAAAATGATATTCAGAAAATGGGAGGGAATGATACCTATGAACGATTCTGTACGCTTCAGGGATAGCTTAATCTATAGTACTAAAAAAGTCTCAATATTTATTTTAGCCGCTGTTATTCTGTTTTATGCACTTGTGGTTATTCCGGAAGTTTCGGACACCCATTCCGGAAAGTTTCGGACACCCCGGTCGCCCCTGTTCAGGTCAAGTTAGTTTAGGGCAGTGTGTCCGAAAGGCCTACCCTGTTTTTAAGTTTTCTCATCGTATCTCCTTCCAGATTTAATCTATGAGCATTATGAATGACTCTGTCCATAATGGCATCAGCCAGAGTCGGATTTTTAAAGATGCTGTACCACTCCTTGACCGGTAATTGGCTGGTAATGATGTGACTGCCAGCTCCTGATCTTATCTCGATTACTTCCAAGAGTTCCTGAGCCTGCGGTGTGGTAAGCGAGGAGAGGCCGAAGTCATCCAGGATCAGCAGATCATAACGGGCTATTCGTTTTATAAACCTCTGATAGGTTCCTTCAGCTCTGGCCAAAGCCACATCATCAATGAGCGATGGTATTCTGGTGTAGTATACAGAGTGGCCCGAGATAATGACCTGGTTACCAAACACACAGGCCAGATGGGTTTTACCTGATCCAGTCGCTCCTGTGATAATGATATTCTGATGCTGCTGTATCCAGTTGTTCTGGAGCAGGCTCATTACTGCTGATTTCTTTAAATTGCGATCTTCCCGATAATCAATGTCCTCTGGGAAGACCGGCTTGAACTTCATTTTGGAAGCTCTCAGCATCCGTTTAGTCCTACGATTGTTTCTGTCCAGAACTTCTCTATCAATGAGATAAGTGATCCGTTCTTCAAAGCCCATGTCAGCATAATGGTTGGGCTGTTCCATTTGTTCCAGCAGAGCAGCTTTCAAGCCGTTGAGCTTTAGCTGTGAGATCTGATCAAGTGTGTGATCTATCATATCATCCTCCTCACTGGTAGCACTGCTGACCACGAACGTTTTCGTGATAGCTGTCAGGAGGTGTCATCTCCAGGGGCTGTGTTGAGACTTGTTCATAGGATTTGTTTCTATGGATGTTCTCAAAGTTCTTGACAGTAAAAAGCTTAAGCTCCAACATTCGTTTTGAAACCGCTTCGACATCAAGATCATCTAAGGATTTTGCCCTGGACAGTATTCCCAGGCAGATACGAAAGCCTGCTTCAGTGTAATCCCCCCATTTTTAGTGCTATCTAAAAGTAGATATTAAGCCACACTGCTCACCATTCTTGGAGGGAACCCTCCGTTTGCAGTATGAGGCCTCTCGTTATTGTAGTGCCATAACCACTTTGTTGCTATCTCTTGCGCTTGCCCCACAGTCTGAAAGATGAACATATTCAACCAGTCATGTCTAGCAGTTCGATTAAATCGCTCTACATATGCATTTTGAGTAGGCTTGCCTGGTTGAATAAAATCAAGTGTGATATGATTGTCTCTAGCCCACATTCTCATGGCGTTACTAATATATTCAGGACCATTGTCACACCGTATCCGTTTCGGTTTACCCCTCCACTCAATAATCTGTTCCAGTGAACGGATCACCCTCACAGAGGGTAGTGAAAGATCCACATCTATTCCAAGGCCCTCACGATGATGATCATCTATCACATTGAAGGTCCGTATTGTTCTACCATCTTCCAAAGCGTCGCTCATAAAATCCATTGACCACTGCTCATTCTCTGATAGCGGAACGGCTAGTGCTTCAGGTTTATCCCTTTTAATGCGTCTCCTGGGCTTGATACGCTGATTTAATTCAAGTTCGCAGTAGATTCTATATACCCGTTTATGATTCCATTTATAGCCCAACACATTTCGGATGAAGTCAAAGCATAATCCAAAACCCCAGCGCCTTTTGAAAGGATCATTGACCATACTCACAAGGAGATCTCCGAGCTGTTCATTCTCTGTACCATTGACGGACTCGTATCGGTAGCAGCATTGACTGATGGAAACAACCTCACAGCTCTTGGCGATACTCACCGCCCTTAACTCAACCAGATCTTTGGCCAACTGTCTTCTGACAGCTGGCTTTATAACTTTTTTTCAATGATCTCTTTGCGAAGCTCTGATTTCAAGCGCTCGTCAGCATACATGCGTTTCAGACGAGCATTCTCAGCTTCCAACTCTTTCATCCGCTTCAGCAGAGAAACGCTCATGCCACCATATTTAGAACGCCACTTGTAAAATGTTGCGGTGCTGATACCGTGTTCTCGACAGAGGTCTGGCACTTTGACACCATCTTCACCCTGCTTAAGAATCGATACGATCTTTTGCTCGCTGAATTTTGACTTCTTCATAGAATCTTCCTTTGCTCCGATTATTTAGAAAATTCTACTTTTAAACGCTACTCTTTTTAGGGGGGATTACACTACCCGTTTGTCCTTGTGGTAGATTTCTACAGTAGTGGAAGTATAGCGGGCATTCACAACCTCTCCCGCTAGCTGATAGGGTACACTATAGAGATCTTTTTCCAGGAGGATATGATAATCAATATTCACTTTGCAGTCTTTGAAGTCCCTGTATATATAAGTTCGATCCGGTAAGGCCTTTAGTGCTGGCTGATCCAACGCTTCAAATAACTCCCGGCGGCTTTTGCCCAGATGTCTCATCTTACGGTTATTCAGATCATCCAACAGCTCCCAGATAGCTTCATTGAGTTCATGGAGGCTAAAGAACTTGATGTGTCTCAGACGGGCCAGTATCCAGCGCTGTACCAGCTTCACGCTCAGCTCAGCTTTGGATTTATCTTTTGGCTTATAGGGCCTGGCTGGCAGCACCACGGTACCATAATGATCCGCCATATCCTGGTAACTCTCATTGATGTCGGGTTCATACCAGTTCGCCCTGGTCACAGCTGATTTTAAATTATCGGGGACCAGCACTTCTGTAACACCGTTATAGAACCGAAAGGCTCTGACATGAGAAGCAATGAAGTCGTGTTTCTTCTGGCTCATGCTGGCTTCGGCATAGCTGTAACCACTGGCTCCCAGGGCTGCCACAAAGACTTCTGCCTTACTGATCTCACCTGTCTTTGGGTCAATGACTTCCATCGTTAATCCGGAATAATCCACAAACAGCTTCTCTCCGGCCTTATGGGTCTGACGCATACTGACACTCACCTTCTTTGACCAAAGGCGGTAGTGCTCACAGAACTGGGAGTAGCCCAGTCCATCAGGATGTTTCTCACGGTATTCTTCCCACAACAGGGAACGAGTCACATGTTTCTTTTTTAACTCGGTATTCATCTTAGCGAAGTCTGGTAGTGGTCTGGCTGAGCCCTTGGTCTTGTCTCCAAACAGAGCTGTGTATATCTGATCATCATTCAGGGACTGGATCAGTTCCAGAGTCAGGTCACTGGCCTTGTAAGCTGTGAGGTAATCGTTGACTGTTGATCGTGGTAAATTCAGGGCATTCCTGATCGCACGAACGGATAGGTCTGTCAGCTCGCTTAGTTCTATTATTTTGCGGATGTGTTTCATTTTTAATCTCCCTGCCCACTGCTGGGGTGGACTGTTCCTGAGTGTTTTTCTTCTCATTTATATCCTCTTATTTAAAAGAGGACATGTTCACTCTGAACTGGAGCTTGGCAACTGTGATTAGTTCGCCAAGGGGGTTTTAAATATTATTCCGGTCATACCCCCGAAAGTGTCCGAAACTTTCCGGAATCACTGTCCGAAGAAAATCGGAATGCTGTCCGAAACTTTCCGGAATCGGTGTCCGAAGTTCTCCGGATTTTCCACTTGACGAACTCAATGCACAAAGCGAGCATAACAAAGAAAGTTCTGAGATATGCTTGACAAAAATTTCGCATAAGGACTTTGAAGTGGAGTTCCCTGCTGGTTGGGAAGTCGTAATTACAGACTATTACTCAGATCGTAATTTGTTCCCTGAGGTGTTTGAATTTGAGTTAAATGCACCTGGGAGTAATTCGTTAACCTTTTCAGCTTCAGTATGGTCTATGCCCGTACCTCCAAGTTTCCTAATGACGAATAAAACGCAAATATGGAAGGCAATTATTGGGAAGGCTCAAATTGATAGTTTTGCTTATTGGGGTGGATACGAAGGCGAGGGTTTACATCTATCTGGAATACCATTTGAACATCTTGGAAAAAAATATTCAGATGGCTACGAAGAAAAAAATGTTAGGATTTTCTCTGGCACTTCAGATTCATGTACATTTATAGTTGAGGAAAGGTGGTACAGAGTAAAAAATACTGACATCACCAGTTTTCGCCAAATTGAAGACAGCTTCACTTTAAAAAGTAATATGACTCCGACTAGGGAATAGCCAATTCAAATTAAGATGATTGGAGTGTTGGATTTAAGAAATCACTAACAAGCACTCCACTTGATAAATGGGCAAAGGGTGGATTCTAAAATGAGATAGAGTCATAGCCCATTTACGTATACGGATCAGCGTATACGTAATATCTAATTGTATACTATCCGCATGTTATTAATGCTTATAGAACAGACACTTATAGACTTCATAAGCCGGGTGTCGGCGGTTCAAATCCGCCCCCTGCTACAAATAAAAATGTCTCCCGTGAGGGGGACATTTTTGTTTGTATGGGTAGCGATGAGAAGTCGCGTAGCGAACACAGTGAGCGCCGGTTCATTCGG
>JABIFX010000186.1 GCA_018650445.1 Fidelibacterota bacterium | reverse complement strand
TCGTCGGTAAATTGCTGAAGTGACCTCACTTCGTAAGCAAACGACACTATCGAACGGACTGACCATCGTTACTGAAACGGTGGACACAGTCCGTTCGGTGGCTTTAGGCATCTGGGTGCGAGCAGGGAGTCGTTATGAACCTGCACCCCTGGCTGGAATCTCACATTTCCTGGAGCATACTGTTTTTAAGGGGACCAAAAATCGGTCTACCTTTGAGATAGCCTCATCCCTGGAAAGTGTGGGTGGACACCTCAATGCCTTTACAACCAAAGAGTACACCTGTTACCATGCCAGATTTCTAAGTGAATATCTGGAGGAGGCAGTCGATGTGCTCTCAGATTTATTACTTCATCCTACTTTTCCTTCAGCTGAAGTAGAACGCGAAAAATCCGTTGTTCTGGATGAATTGCGCGATAGCAAAGATGTCCCTGAAGAATTAGCGTTTGATACCTTTGAAAAATTCCTCTATCCTGATAACTCGATTGGGAAACCCATTCTGGGAAATGAGACTTCTATCAATGCATTCACCCCGGAAGCTTTGACAGCATATCTTGATCAAAACTACAGCCCTGAAAACACAATAATCGTTGCTGCTGGTTTTCTGGATCACGACGTACTCGTCAAGTTGATTGAAGAGAGGTATGATCGTCCTGGGTCAGGTGCAAATATTTTTGAGCCTTATGAAACATCTAGTTATGTCCCTGGCAAGGAAATCAGAACCAAGGATATTCAACAAAGCCATCTCATCACTGGCTTACCTATATTTTCTGTATTTGATGAACGACGTTATGATATTGCCGTACTTAATTCCATCCTCAGCGGGGGAATGAGTTCCAGATTATTTCAAAATATTCGAGAAGCCCATGGTGTTGCCTATCAAATATTTTCTTTTATCAACCTGTACCGTGATACCGGATCTTTTGGTGTATATCTGGCTACAGATCCAGCAAAACGCGATCTGGCAGTTGAACTAACCCTTACTGAGCTTGAAAAAATGGCCAAAGACCCTGTGAGTGATGCTGAACTCGAAATGGTAAAGGCACAGTACAAATCAGGAATTGTCATGGGTGATGAATCCATGGAGAGACGTATGATGCGTCTGGGTCGCCAGCAGATATATTATGGTGAGAATATCGGTCTAGATAAATTTCTTAAAAAGATTGAAGCGATTGATGTGGAAAGAATTCAAGTCTTGGCACGAGAATTGTTCAATCCGGATAGGTTTTTTACTAGCATTTTGGAACCGGCTAGCGCAGTCTAGAGGGCCGACCCCAGGGGAGGTCGAGTTCGAGATATTCGAACATGGATATGCTGAACCGTCCAAGTATTATCATAGGAGGCGAATATGATCGTCGGAGTACCCAAAGAAATCAAAACTAATGAGAATCGTATTGCAATGACTCCAGGTGGCGTTGAATCGTTGATCGCCAATGGTCACAAGGTTATTGTTGAGGACAATGGTGGGATCAACAGTGGATTCACCAATGAGATGTATATCAGAGCCGGTGCATCTATAGAGCCAGATGTTGATAAAATCTGGGCCGATGCTGACATGATTATCAAAGTTAAAGAACCTCAAGCTGTAGAAATCGCTCGAACCAAACCGGGTCAGATCGTCTTCACTTACTTTCACTTTGCAGCAGATGAAGCCCTGACAAAAGGATTCCTTAAGACCAATGCCTGGGCGGTAGCCTATGAAACCGTAGAAAATAAAGCTGGTAATCTGCCCTTGTTAGAACCCATGAGTGAAGTCGCTGGACGAATGGCCACACAGGAAGGTGCACGTTTCCTGGAGCATAAGAGCGGTGGACGCGGGGTGCTGTTAGGTGGAGTTCCCGGAGTTAAACCTGGAACCGTTATGGTTTTGGGTGGTGGTATCGTTGGTACCCACGCTACAAAGATTGCTGCTGGTATGGGCGCTCAGGTTTACATCATGGATATCGATCTGGATCGTCTCCGTGATCTGGATGACTTTATGCCGAAAAATGTGACCACAATTTACTCTTCGCCAGCCAATATTCGTGAATTATTGCCTGATGTTGATCTGGTTGTAGGTGCTGTCCTCTTGCCAGGAGCCAAGGCACCAAGATTGATAACTCGCGAAATGCTCAGTCTTATGAAAAAAGGATCAGTTATCGTTGATGTTGCAGTTGATCAGGGTGGTTGTGTCGAAACCTGCAAACCAACAACACATGAAAATCCAACTTTCGTAGTAGATGGAGTGGTTCACTACTGTGTTGCCAATATGCCCGGTGCTGTTCCCTATACTTCAACAATTGCATTAACAAATGCAACCTTACCATATATTATAAAATTGGCCAACAATGGTGTCGAAGCAGCCCTTAAGGCTGATGATGGTTTTGCTCTTGGCCTAAATATGATTGATGGCAAGGTTACCTGCGAAGCAGTTGCCCAAGCTTTTGGTCTGGAGTATACTCCTTTAGATCAGGTATTGAGCTAAATTTTGTCATTCCCTGTTTATAACAGGGGCCTGGTGTACCACAAGGTCTCTGAACAATTTGAATGGGGAGTTACAACAACTACACCACAACAATTTAGAACCCAGATGCTGGAACTCCGGCGTCTGGGTTTTTCATTTTCCCGTATTATGGATTATGATCCATCCTTAAATCAGATATTGATCACCTTCGATGATGGGTATTCCTGTATTAATGAATACGCAGCACCTGTGTTGGATGAAGTTGGTGGCCTGGCTACAGTTTTCGCCATCACTGATTATGTGGGTAAGAAGAATAGCTGGGATTATTTTCCTGAAGGTAAGCAGGTCAGTCATATGAACTGGTCTGAACTACGAGCCTTGCATGAGAAAGGGTGGGAGATTGGCTCTCATGGTAAAACCCATCGTCGTCTCATCGCCATGGATTATAAGAAAATTCAAACTGAATTAGTGAGCTCCAAAAAACACATTGAAGATCAGATAAGTAGCGAGGTCACGACGTTTTGTCCACCTTTTAATGCCTGGAATTCAGATCTCTTGATTCAGATTGAAGAAGCGGGCTATACCAAAGTTGCTATTTCCTTTCCACTTACTGGATTACCCAAATGGGGGGGGAGCTTCATTCCTCGTCTCGGTGTTTATCTGCATGATAGCAAACCATTGTTCCTTGGAAAAATATTTGCCAATCCATTGGCACCCCTGGAGGTTCTACAACAACAGTTGATAAATATCGCTGGGGATGGAAAAATATTGGAGAGCTGGCTAAAGCCATAGTAATCCACTAACACCCGGCTTACGTCGGGTGTTAAAGATATGCAAAAAAAAATGACCCCGTTTTTGCGGGGTCATTTTTTTAAGTGCGGAGAGAGTGAGCAAACCTACGCCAAGGCTTCGGTCTGTAAAATTCTTTTGTTAAGATTACTTGTTGAACCAACACAAAAATAGTTCTTCTCAACATTATTATGAAATGAGAAATTGCAGACAACGACAAAGTGTTGCCAGCGAACCATAGTTTTAACGCAGGTTTGCGGAGAGAGTGAGATTCGAACTCACGGTACGTTGCCGCACACACGCTTTCCAAGCGTGCGCCTTAAGCCACTCGGCCACCTCTCCATTTATCAAGTGCCTGATTCCTCAAGCGACGGTCAATATATTTACGTACTATCTATTCACAAAAGTTAAATATCAACTCCATCGAATGTTTATCAAAAGATCGACTTGCCCATTCTCAAAATTCTCCTTGACGCAATCCAAGATTAGCGCTTGATAGACAAGGTGTTTACTAGATCACACGTACACGTAAAGACTTGTTTCAAACATGAGTTATCATAAATTTAATGATTAATTAAAAATGGTCTATAGACCAATAAAAGGGTACAGAGTATTATGCTTTTGTATTTCAGCAATTTTAGATGTCAGGCTTCAAGATTTATGATGATCACAGTGGGACTGTTGGTTCTCACGGTCTTATCACCAGATCTCTATGCACAGGAAGAAGATCTATTTGGTGATTCTGAAGGTGATAGCCTCTTATTTGGAGATGAATTTGATCTTGGTGGCGATGACTTCTCATTTGAAACTGATGAAGAGACCAGCACTGAAACAGATGCTGGTGGCGAAGACGACTTTTTTGGTGATTTTGAGGATGAGGAAGAAACAGAAGTAGAAGCTGAATCAGACTCAGCCGAAGTCGATGAATGGGGCATAGATACGGATACAGACTATGAGAGTCTAATTACCCGAACTGCTGATGGTGATATTTTAGAAGAAATTCCAGATCACCCACTGGAATTAGGCAAGTACGTAAAGGGAACTTTTCTTGAGGACACGGGCTTCACTCTATCCCTATATTCACCACAAGTTGTCCCAGACGAATTAAGCACCTGGTTCTCCTATATGGATATTTCCCTGACCACAGAATTACCCTGGCATTTCACTTTCGAACCTGTTGAGTTGTCGTTTTCAGTAGATATCTCAAGTTTCAACTTTGTGAATTCATTTCCTGTGGGTGGAGAGTTTAAAGGGGTCTCAATAATGCCACTGGCCAGAGCCGAAATATATGGGGCTGAGCTGGAACTGGGTTTGGGAATGTATACGCCAACATTTGGCGCCATGGCTGGCATCGGGTATTCATATCAGTTCCATTCATTATTTTTCTCAGCCGGATATCGTTGGAATTGGGCCTACAACATTGATCCCATTGGATCCAGCTGGTGGCTAGAGCCCAGGTTTACTACTGGCATCAAATTTTGGTAATCCAGGTGCTGAGCTAGAAAATACTCGTTATGTTGAAATGTCTAAAAATACGGACCCTCCTGGCGTATGGCATCCTTATGATGATAGTTACTCCAGTTTCAGCTCAAGATACAGCTGATCAAAGTGAAGCGGGGTCACAGGACACATTAATGGTTTTTGGTGATGGACAAAATGGGTCTGGCAATACTGACTATGATTATGAAGCTTTGGTCAAAGAGCTATACGGAAGTGGAGCAGATAGCAGTGTAGCACCTGTTGTAGAATCAGCAGATACTAAAAAAGGCGAAAATCGCAAGGAGGTCAGGGGACCTGCACCTGGGATGTTTAAAAATAGCCGACTAAACGGAGCCTATCTTTCTTTGAACATGGCTTCACCATACACTGTTTCTGGTCAACTGGAGTCATGGTACTCATATATTGATGCTGGCATAGCCGTAAAGTTGCCATACGAAGTTTATGTGGAGAGTATTCCGCTCTACTTTTTATTTGAGGTTTCAACGTTCAGTTTCGAGAATACATACCCACAGGGTGGTGATTTTGCCGGCCTTGCATACATCCTACAAGCCTCCGCCATAGGTGATCAATCCAGTGCGGCCCTGGGTTTTGGCTTCTGGGATTCAGAGATGGGCAGCATGCTGGAACTTGGGTATCGGTTCCGACCAACTAAAAATACCTTTTTGCGTGTGGGAACACGCGGAGTGTTAATCACAGATATTGAATTTATCGGCTCCGCCTGGTGGGCCGAATTAAGACTTTCCGTGGGGTTTGAATTATGAAATTAAACCAAACTAACAATAGCTATTCCCAAAATATATTTGGAAAAATTGGAGCATTTATGCGATTCCATAAATCTTTTGTAACAGTAATACTCGCACTGGTTTCTATATCATCCGCTTTTGCCACCAATTCATTTACCGTTGCAGGCGATCCAGCTGTCTCAGGTTATTGGAATGCATCAAATACCGGTGCTACAGTTCAAGCACAATCCTGGGAAGTGGGAATTGTTAGTTTCAAGACATACATCAATGTGGACGGTGCCGGCCTCATCCAATTCGGATCTGTGTCAGCCCAGGGTGGTGCAAGCACTGGCCAACAACTAAGTTTTTCTCTCACTGCATCGGACATAGAAACGACCGACCCGCTTTCAGATGATGAGACTTTTCACATCTATGTGGAATTCAGGGATGGCGATAATTCACCCGTTGACACTGTGACATGTACTTCTTCTGCAATTACAGTTGATCAAACTGCTCCGACAGTACTTAGCCTCACTTCAAACGCAGCAGCTGACGATTATTCAATTGGCGAGAGTATAAATATTACCGCTACTTTCTCAGAAAGTGTCAGCTCTACCGGGAACGTTCAAGTCGTTGTGGAGACCGGAACCCCTGATCAGACAGTTACTATTACCAGCTTTAGCAGTAGCACCACTGCAACAACTACATACACAGTTGTTGAAGGTGATGAGAGCTCAGATTTGAGTGTGAATAGTTTAACTTTATCTTCAGGTGAATTGCGAGATGCCGCTGGAAACGATGCTGATCTCTCCATACCTGGTGGGCAAAATCTCGATGATAACGAAGCAATTGTAGTCGATGGTAATATTCCATCTGCAGTTAACGTGGGTACCGTTGTGGCCTCAGGTAGCCCTGTTGCCACAAATTACTGGAATAGTTCTAATGCAAATTTGGATGTGACGATTCCCATTCCTGGTGATGCCAGTTTGGTCTTGGGGTCAGTTCAGCTAAAAGGGTATTGGGGGGCAGATGTAAATACTGCCCAGAATCTAGGTGATTCAGAATCAATTGGTGCCACCGGCAATATGCAAGTTCAGATTCCCAAAGCAACCTTGGAAGCCTTTGGGGGATTTGTTGAGAATGGTGTGCTGAAAATTGTAGCCACAGTTACAGACAAAGCCGGGAACACCAGTGTAGTTGGCACAGAGAGTGCTAACCCGATCACCGTTGATCAGACAGCACCCATAGTAACAAATATTACATCGGACACTGCTAATGATACCTATGGTATAGCGGATGTGATAGATATAGATCTGACCTTTTCTGAAGCAGTTACCCTGGTCGGTGATAACCTACAGGTTGAGATGGAAACCGGCACTGCTGATGAAACATTTGTTATCAATGCCTTCTCCTCAAGTTCCTCCGCAACTGGTGATTATACTGTTGCAGAGGGAAATGTGAGCGGCGATTTGGATGTTTTAAGTCTGAGTTTATTAGGGGGTACATTACGTGATGCCGCCGGAAATGATGCTACATATGGATTGCCCTCAAATTCCAATTTAGGTGACAATAAAGCCATCATTGTAGATGGTGTGATTCCCACAATAGTTAGTGTGACTTCAACGACATCAGCAGGTGATTATGCCATAGGTGACGTCATCAATGTAACAGTCACTTTTAGTGAAGCAGTCACCTTGTCTGGTGCAGCTCTGGTAGTGGATCTTGATGGAGGGGGAAGT
>JABIFX010000184.1 GCA_018650445.1 Fidelibacterota bacterium | reverse complement strand
TCAGTTGGTTAGAAATACTACTAGGCATAGGAATTTTTTCCGTTCTAAAAATCATTTGTGTAAATGCATCTGCACCCATTAGAACACATTCCTCGTGTATGGATTGTAATAACGAGTCAATTCCAACCTCAGATATTACCCACTTCTTTTGAGCTTTCGGTGGTACGACTATATGAGTATTAATTCCATCTTTCCTTTGAATATCAAGAATTTCTTGAAAATCAAGTAGCTTGGCCTGAGGGGTGTGAGTTAATCTGATTAATCCAACAGATTTGTAATCTCCAGCATATTTGTCAGGAGTAAATAAAAATCCCTGTTCGGTATATTTAGAAAAATCGATCCCAGTAAGATGAATATATTCTGGAAACGCTTCAGGAGCTGGTGTACAGGAAATAATTATGAATAAGCATGTCGAAGCAACACAAGGCTTTATCTTCATTGTTCAGACCCCCTCTGAATAAGTTTAGTTTTAGAAGTTTAAATTAATGTACTCAATATTCAGAGCAATCCTACTAATCCTGATAGCAATTGATTGACCTGGATAATTAAGCTAAGTTCTTGCACAATCATCAAGGGGGTGACTATGCGAATAACAAGACTTTCAATTCCGCTCATTACTGCTATTTTAATGCTTCTTAATAGTTGCTCAGAACCAGCCTCAACAATCGGGTCTGTGCAATTAAGTATTACTCTCAGAAATGTCGGTGAGTTAAGCAAATCCAGCTCTATTAATCTCCAAAGCCTCTTTATTGAGATGAGTAAGGGGATTAATATTATTCATGATACGATCCCGCTAAACGGTAATTCTGAAGTTCTTGTTACTCAAAACTATGTTGATATGTCTGAGGGTGACTGGACGCTTATTGTGGAATCCAGGGATCAGCTCGATGAGGTCATTCACGCTGACTCAACTGAATTTACTGTTATCGCAGATCAAACAGTAGATGTTAGCCTCTCGCTTGTATCAAAATATTCCATGCTTATTGCAAACTTCCTTAATATTGCAGATAACGTAAGCAGGTGTGAGTTGGTTGTAGGTGATTTTATCGTCGCGGATACCACTTTTACTCCCAGAGACGAACTAGACTTCAACTTAAGTTTAGAATATGACTACCTGACAGTTGGTGGGCCATATACCATTAGGCTAAACGCTTATGGAGAATATGAGGAAGTGGAATACCTTTTCTACACAGGTGACACAACGATAACCGTTATGGCTGGAATTGACCAGAGTTACGAGGTTGATCTAGAGTGGGTCGGCCCTTTTGGAGCACTTCGTGGGGAGCTCTTTATTGAAGTTACTATTGGGGCTACAGGATCAATTACCCTGAATGGAAACTTTCCTCTTCCAGGAGATGTAATACGCGATATTGATGGTAACTTGTATCGGACGGTTCAGATTGGTGAACAAGTTTGGATGGCTGAGAACTTGAAAGTGACACACTATCGTGATAGCACTTCAATCACATATGTATCAAGTGATAATGATTGGAGGTATTTGACATCTGAAGCATACTGCCTGTATGAAGTTGGAACTTATGGTGCATTATATAATGGGTACGCAGTAGCTGACAGCAGAAATATTGCACCTCTGGGTTGGCATGTGCCTTCGGATGCTGAATGGAAAGTGCTTGAAATGTATCTGGGAATGAGCCAGAGTGATGCTGATGGGCATGGCGACCGGGGTACGAATGAAGGTAGTAAACTTGCAGGGAATCCTGCTTTGTGGAACGACGGTTCATTAGAAAATGACCCCGAATTTGCCAGCTCTGGTTTTAATGCTCTACCTGGAGGATACCGAAGTGATGGCACTGGCAATTACTATAGTCCGCATGTCAGTGGGAGATTTTGGTCAACACCTGAGGGCGGAGAGGCCAGCGCGTTTTGCCGAGAAATGCTTTACGACCGATCGACTATCAACAGGGAGAGCAATAATCCCAAACACGGGTTTGCTGTTCGTTGTGTGAAGGATTAGGCCATTCGACCCTTTAAAATCAAACTGGAAGCTTGGAATAGAGCCTATCGATGAGAGAATCGTATCACGGAATAGAGTACGAAGGTGAATCCTTCCTAACAATCGAGCAAATCGCCATGATGTTGAGAACTTGGCCTTTTGAAATAAATGTCTATATCGAAAATGGCGAGTTAAAAAGCCAAGTGATAGACAAAAGCACAATGATTTCAGAAGCAAACCTGGAAGCATTCCTTGAGACGCATAGTTTTCCAGCAAGGTGGATCGGTGGGGATGGATATTAAGCACCAATAGCTCACATTTTTCCTCTCGAAGATACATAACCCCTCAAAGTGTTTTCCATTATCATTCCATTCCTCAACAGTTTTACACTTCGCCTCGAATAATTTTGGATAGCATTCTCCATTTAATCCAATAATCATTAAATTTTTATCACTTCTCACCCCTATAAAGGGTAGTGTTTTTCAAACAGGCTCTTGATTAGTTATTGCCAAGTGCCCAGATTCAGACAGCAATCAAATAGGAGAATTGCATGAACACGAAAGGGAATGAAATAGTTATCTGTGAAAATGGACTTGGGATAAGACCGCTAGATGGATCAGAACCTTACTTTCTTTCGAAGGGAAGTCGAGTTAGAATCCATGACAGATTTAGAAGAGGGGGAAATGAAGGGATTGTTACAGGTATTAGGAAGGATTCATTTCCACCATATCTGCCAACAACGATATTAGTCCGTATTGATGGTACAAGAAAAGCAATACGATATAACCTATGTGAGTTCGAACCTCTCGAGAGATTGTCAAACGCTAGAGTCTAGGACCGTATCTATGCAAAATATGAGTGTGTCAAAATAGTGTCAAAGAATATGGCAGGTGATGTCTAGATATGTCTCGAATAGTGTTGATTTAGATACTATAATAATATCGAATATAGATTAGCTAAGTAACTGTAATTAAAGGAGCGGAGAGGGAGGGATTCGAACCCCCGGTACGCATAGCGCACGCTGCATTTCGAGTGCAGTGCATTCAACCAGACTCTGCCACCTCTCCATTTGTCAAAACTAAGGTATTTAACCAGGCACGTTCAGACTCTGCCTGTCCATCGTAGCAACGGAGTGCGTAGATGGGTCACCTCTCCATTTGTCAATCGCTTCAATATAAATAGGGCGCCAGACGCTACAACGCCTAAGGATCCCTGGAGATAATATTACTTACGTGTCGCCCTAAAAAAGCTGTCCAGGATGCCCTTACATTTGTTCTCAAGAATCCCACCAATTATCTCAACCTTATGATTTAAATACTTCCCTGCACAAAGTTGAATAGCCCCGCCACAACCGCCATGTTCATGGTCATCCGCACCAAATACCACCCGCGGAATCCTTGCATTTAAAATAGCACCTGCACACATGGGGCAGGGCTCCAGGGTCACATAAAGCGTGGCATCCTTCAGACGCCAATCCTCCATATGATTGGCCGCTGCTGTGATCGCCAGAATTTCAGCATGTGCTGTAGGATCTTTTAATGATTCTCGCTGATTGTAGCCTTTGCCAATTATCTGATTATTTAAGACAACCACTGCTCCGACTGGAACTTCCTTGTGAGCAAAAGCCTTTTCTGCTTCTCTGAAAGCCTGTTCCATCCAATGTGCATGGGAGTCAGTGCTTAAAAGGGAAATGCCTGGAGTGCCTTGACCCATATCCACATCAATTGTTGTTTAGTGCTGGATTGAAAGGGTGAGCTTTGATCTGTCCGTGTGAAAGTTCATGAAGATCCCATGCGAAAGCATCAGCCTTATCTTTCTTAATCCTCAATCGGATTTTAACACTTTCACCATAATCCTGGTCAAGAAGTCGCGCTTCGTAGGTTTCAATCAGTCGATACACCAGGTTGGCATGTTCAAAATCACATTCACACTCCAATGATACCCGGGGAACAAAGGTCCGCTTCTTCAGTAGAGGCAGCGCTTCATAAACAACTCCGCCATAGGCACGCATCAAACCGCCTTTGCCCAACTTGGTGCCACCAAAATATCGAGTCACAACTGCCAGAACATTGGTCAGGTTCGCACCAACTAAAGTTTGATAAATAGGTTTTCCAGCGGTTCCTGCTGGCTCACCATCATCGCTAACACGCCAGATTTCCTCGTCACCAACGCCTATACGCCAGGCAAAACAATGGTGATTGGCTGTATACTCGCGTTTCTTAACCTCAGTGAGCAATAACGCTACTTCCTCTTCAGTTTTCAGGGGGAAGACATCAGCAATAAATCTGGAAGCTTTTATTTTGGTCTGGTGCTGGCAAGTTCCAATGGGTTGGACCCAACTTATTTCGCTCATTTCAATACCGTAAATTTCCTGGTCATTACCGCATGGGCTGTCTCTATCTGAATAAAATAGAGTCCAGCGGGGCTGGATGCCGGGACTCGTAGATCAATAACCTTCACTCCCTCTGAACGTTGCTGACGCTCAGTATAAATATGTTGTCCAAGGAGATTAAATATATTCAGGTTAACCGTGCCTGGTTGAGCAAGCACAAAACTCAATTGGGGATGATCTATCCTGGGAATACAGGGATTGGGCCAGATGGCTTGAATGACATTTTCCAGGGGTAGCGCATTTCCCTCAAAGGTGAGCTTATATAGAAAATCTGAATCACGATCACCATTAACCATGGGAAAAATCAAATAATCAAGACTGCTCACGCTATCACAAAGTGTCCAAAAATCTCCCACAGCTGATTTGAGAGAAGAGCCATCCTCATAGCTGTGGTTGGTGAGGAAGACCCGCTGATCCACATTTAATTCATCCCCTCGAACATAAAAATCGCCATAACTGGGGATGGTGAACTTGCGAAATGATATTTCAAAAGGAACCATGAAGAAATCGAATTCTGCAGGATAAGTGAGGGGTAATGCATACTCATGGAGCGTTACTTCACTTAGTTGACTGGCATCTGGGTAGTACATATTGCTGACTGCCCTGGAACCTGTAAAGACGTTATAAAGCGCGTATTTCCCTAATGCATCAGATAAACTGGAATTCCAGGAGGATGAACTCAGTACAATATCCAGATTGTCAGTTGCTTCTCGGCCAGATAATTCTTCCCAGATATCCAGCATGATATGTTTTCCACCGGATGTACCATATTCGATATCAAGGATTTGACCGAATAGACCATGACCATAGGAGAAAGTAAACCCATAACTGTCATCGTTGAGGTTTGGGAAATTCAATTGTCCAAAATTGTCAGCGACATAGGCATGATAATCATCGATCTGGGGATAGCACTTTTCTTCCATCCAGGTACTGGAAATTTCGTACCAGTATGCATTGGAGGATACCGGTTCAAAGGGATAAGCATATCTCAGTTGCACCATATGGAAAAATTCATGGGCGATTGTAACACGCAATGCGGCAAGTCCATTTGTAGCATAACTACTCTCTGTGTAATCATTGTCGATGACCAGATAGGTCATTGATGGCGCTGAATTTCCAAAATAGGTCATTCCATAAAAAGACCCATTCCAATTCCTAATATATAGATCCAACTCATCTCCATCTATGCCATCATCAGGGAGAGGAGGTAGGAAACCAAGATTATCCACAAGCACGGTATAGGCTGAGTCAGCTGCCAGGGCAGCTTCCAGAACATAACTGGGTGTACCAGAAATTTCGGCATTCGCTACGGCGTGTGTTCCAGTCCGTGTAAAATGAACTCTGAAATGGCCATCCGGGCTAACAAAGGACTCATCAAGCAGGGATTCATCAAATTGTGGGATATCTCTGTCGCCGCTTCGTGTGACATGTGTTCCAGCATGAGGTATCGTAGCAAAACCGCATTTATGTGCAATACTGCTTTGCGCCAGGGCACCAGAGAACACAAGGATGATTGAGAGGAGATAACGCATCGACTACTTTTTTCGGAATGCGATCCGAATGGGGACACCTTCAAACCCAAACTGCTCGCGGAAGCGATTTTCGATATACCGCTTATAGGCGGTTTTGATCAGATCAGGGTAATTTGTAAAAATGACGATCACAGGTGGTTCAACGGCTACCTGTGAGCAATAGTTCAATTTTATCTCTTTGCCGTGAGGAGACGCCGGTTGTAGCCTTGCTACAGCATCCTCAAGAAACAGATTCAGTTGCCTGGTTTGAATACGTTTTTGCTGTTCCTCGTGAATATTTTTTACCAGATCAACTAATTTGAAAATTCGTCTTCTTTCCATGGTGGAAATGAACTGGATGGGATAGTGCCTTAACTCAAACATGTCATCAACGAGACCTTGTTTGAAATCCCGCATGGTGTTGGTTTCTTTTTTAATAAGATCCCATTTATTGACACCTACGATCAGACCTTTTCCAGCAGAAAGTACTTCTTCCATGACTCTCGCGTCATGGGATACAAAACCTTTCTCAGCATCGATCAAAACAATAACGACATGCGCGCTCTTGATGGCTTGCTGGGTCCTGATGGTACTATAATACTCAATGGAGTCAGTGACCTTGGCTTTTCGTCGCAAGCCTGCGGTATCAATCATTTCATAGGACTGCCCAAAATAATTGAAGCTGGTATTGATGGAGTCTCGAGTTGTACCAGGGATATCTGTGACGATTTGTCGATCGACACCCAAAAGGGCATTTGTCAGGCTCGATTTTCCAGCATTGGGCATACCTACGATAGCAAAACGAATCACATTTTCATCAATGGATTCTTCAATCTGAATTTCACCAAAGGTGGATACGACTTTATCCAGCGCATCACCAATGCTGCGTCCATTCAGGGCACTTACTGGAAATACCTCACCAATCCCTAACTGGTAAAAGACATGAGCCTGGTTTTCGACTGAGGCGTTATCTGCCTTATTGGCCAGCAGAACCAGTGGTTTCTTAGATCTTTTGGCTTTTTTTACAATTTCTTCATCTTCCCAGGTGATGCCCACCACACTATCAACCATGAGCATGATAACATCTGCTTCATCTATGGCTGTAAGCGCCTGTTTCCGGACTTCTTTATCAATGACATCTGCACTACTTGGAATGTATCCGCCAGTATCAACCAGGAAGAAGGAGTGTCCTGCCCAATCAGTTTCCATGGCAACACGGTCACGGGTGACCCCTTCCTGCTCATGAACTATTGAGAGTCGTTTCCCAACAATTCTATTAAAAAGTGTCGATTTGCCAACATTGGGTCGTCCGACGATGGCTACAATGGGTAATCTTAGCTCCATGGGCTTAATATCTCCAACATATCTTCATGGTGGATATACACAGGTACACCCAGTTTCTTTTCAATATCCTCACGCGTATGGTCATCTAGTGTAATTCCATCCTCGCTAAACATGCGATAGGAGAGATAGACAGCATCCGCATTTGATTTCCCCATCAATTGTGTGACCAGGTCTCGGGCCGGTACCAATCCTGTGACTGTGACAGAATCAGCACCTAACCATTCATTCCGGATAGGGACTATTTCATATTCTAGATTCTCGATTGCATCCAGCGTAGGCGTGATGGTTTCCTTCAGAAAGGAATAACCGAGAATCCCGGTGGCAAAAACCAAACGGGTCGGTTTTTTTAAAGTTGAAGGCAACATGGAAATGCTAGCCTTAAAACGGTTTGCAAAATCTCGACATTGACCAACCCCATTCTCCACCATTGAGAAATCACCATAGTAGCTGTCCTCAGGAATAGGCAAATCAGCCAGGATAAAGAATTCATCACTGAGGAGCACAAAATTTTCAAATCCTGGGACCTTGAATTTCTGCTGCTCAATTTCAAACCATTGTATAAATGCTTTGGCCGTTTCTGGTGTATATGAAGTCAGAACAGCCTCATTCTCCCGATATTTTGTCAAACCCACTGGAACAATTGAAATGGATTGAACTCCTGGAGCCATTTTGATCAGATCATTTACGGTCTGGAGCAGTATATCACCATCATTCCAGCCAGGGCACAGTACAATTTGAGTATGTAGCTGAATCCGGTTGCTAGTCAAATATTTAAGTTTCTCTGTGAGTTTGTCATCTTTGCCATAAAGCAGCATTTTACGTCGTGTCTCGGGATCGGTCACATGAACACTTATATAAAGGGGACTAAGTTGCTGCTCAACCACACGTTCTAATTGCTTGGGTCCCATGTTGGTCATGGTGATATAGTGACCATGTAAAAAGCTGAACCGGAAATCACCATCTTTGAAATTCAGGGCTTCTCTTACACCGGGAGGATTTTGGTGGGCAAAGCAGAATACACAATTGTTTGCGCAGGATCTGACTTTCATCGGTTCAACAACAATACCGAGTTCCTCATCCAGGCTTTTAGTAATATTTATTTCTTGAGAAATTCCAGCTCTCAGGATATTTATTTTGAGATCTTCATCGGCTGAATAAAACGCGTAATCTATCTCATCAGATATGCTGCGATCATTTATGGATATCAAATTATCACCGGCCTGGATACCCATGGCTTCAGCTGGTGTTTTAGGAGTAATGGCTACAATATTCATCGCGTGAATATATTCAGTACCTTATGGCGATGAAACGTTTTGATCATCCATCACGAGCTAATTAGAACACAGCAAAGAGCCAGAAATACCAAGCAATTATTTCCCATCAGATAAATATTTCAGCAATCGTTGAATCCCTCATTGTGAACCGGCAGGGAGCGACTAAATTTTCCGCCATGTTGTCGGTATTTATTTTATTGAGGTGATAATATGTCAATCCTTCCCTTTTGCGGGACGATTTATAACCCTGAGAAATTTCCGAATCTATCCGATGTAATTGCCCCTCCCTATGATGTAATCTCTCCAGAAGAAAGACGGTTTTTTCTGTCTCGATCACGTTTTAATAGTGCTCGTCTCATTTTGGGTGATGAAAAGAGTGGTGACTATTTCGAAGATGAATTCTATGAGGGAACTCGGGACCTGATGAAGCAGTGGCATGAAGATGGGTCTTTGTGCAAACGTGAGCAACCCGGACTATTCTTCATGCATCAGTTTTTTACTGGTCCTGATGGAGAACAGCATATCCGCAAGGGCTTCATTGCACTCATGCCCTTAGCTCCTTATGGGGCTGATACAGTAAGGGCTCATGAGAGAACCCATGCGGGGCCTATTAAAGACAGACTTCGATTAACGACAGCTACTAAAACACATTTTTCTCAAATCTTTTTCACTTATCAGGATACAGATAATGTAATCATCAATCTATTGGATGAATCATTGCCCAAAGCGGTGCTTAAACTGGATGGCAGAAACGAAGCCACTGGTGTGGAAAACATCTGTTATTTGATTGAGGATGAGGATGTGATCGCAGAAGTCCAGGAGTTGATGGAAGATAAGCCCGTTTTTATTGCAGATGGACATCATCGCTATGAAACTCATAGTCAATATCAGAAACAGTGTCTGCAGGAAACTGGGTTCTCAGAGATAGATGCGAATTACATCATGGGCTATTTCTCATGTTCTCAGGACAAAGGTTTAAAAGTTTATCCAACACACAGAACGCTGAGAGGGTTGCCGGCGTTTTCATATCAAATCCTTATGGACAAACTATTCGAATATTTTGATGTCCTGAAAATGGATATTGAAGATGTGGAATTAGGACACGACCATCGCACGCTCATTATGGCCAATGTAGAGGGGAAACCGATTGCCCTGAGACTAAAAGATGAAGCATTCAATGATTTTCGTCATCGTCTGGCAGATCCCATTCTAGCAGAGATGGATACGGTTATCCTTGAAGAAATCGTTTTGAAGGGTATTCTCAAACTGACGGATGATGATCTTGAGCATCATCGCTATATCGAGTACCACAGGGATATTGATAGCTACTGGGAGGCTTTGCGTTCGGGGAGTCAAGTTGGATGGATTATGAACTATCCTGACAATAATATTTTATTTGAGATAGGGGGACGAGGTCTTCGACTTCCACAGAAAAGTACCTATTTCTTTCCAAAACTACCCACAGGTATTGTTTTTCGTGAATTGGAGGACTAGTAAGGCATGAAACCAAAATTATTTATTCCGGGACCCACTCATGTGGAACAGGATGTGTTGGATGCACTGGCTCAATATCCTATCGGCCACAGGACATCTGATTATCGCGAGTTACAGTCCAAGGTCGTGTCAGGAATTAAGGAGTGTTTGTATACAAATCAATCCGTTTTGGTTTCTACCAGCTCAGCCACAGGCTTGATGGAAGCTGGTGTCCGTAATCTTAGCAAACGTAAGGTCGCAAACTTTGTTTGTGGAGCTTTTTCAAAGAAACAGGCAGCAATCACCAAAATCTGCGGTCTGGATCAGGATGTATTTGAGGTTGAATGGGGACAGGCGATTACCGCAGAATTTGTTGATAGTGTTCTCGCCAGAGGTGATTATGATCTTGTTACTGTAGTTTTCAATGAGACATCCACCGGTGTAATGAATCCCCTGCAGGAAATAGGTGAAGTTGTTAAAAAATATCCCGATGTACTTCTCATGGTGGATGCTGTGAGCGGTATGATGGGGGCTCCCATAAAGGTCGATGCTTGGGGTGTTGATATGGCTCTGGCAAGTGTGCAAAAAGCCTGGGCTTTGCCACCTGGTTTTGCTGTTACTTCGCTTTCGGATAAGGCCCTGGAGCGCAGTCGCTCAATCCCTGACTCCCAAAAGGGCTTTTACTTTGACTTTGTTCGTATGCATAAAGCAGGTGAAAAATCCGAGACCATGGTTACGCCAAGTATCCCTCACTTATATGGCCTCTCCAAACAGTTAGACAAAATTAATGCTGAAGGCTTGGAAAACAGGTTTGCTCGTCATAGAGAGATGGCACAAACAGTCCGAGAATGGGGGAGAGACAGGTTTGGACTTTTTGCCCAGCCTGGCTATGAATCTGATACCCTGACTTGTTTTGGGAATAAAGCAGGGATCGACCTGATTGCCCTTGCCTCCGAAATGAAATCAAAGAATTATCTCATCTCAGGTGGATATGGTGATTTGAAGGGAAAAACATTCAGACTTGCCCACATGGGAGATCTGCGAATGGAAGATATTAACGATGTACTAGGCGTTTTAGACGAGGTCATTGAATCCCTATGACAAAGAAAATTCTAATTACTGACCCGCTTTCACCTGCAGGGAAAGAAGTTCTGGAAAATGCTGGACTCGAAGTGATAGAAATCCTGGACCAGGATGCTGATAAAATGGCTACTGTTCTACCTGAAGTTGAAGGCTGGATCATCCGCAGCGGTACAAAAATTGGCGCTGAAGAGATAAATAAGGCGAACTCACTAAAGGCTATTGGTCGAGCTGGTGTGGGAGTTGACAATATTGATATAGAGGCAGCTACTTCTCGCGGGGTTGTTGTGATGAATACTCCCGGTGGCAACACAGTCTCTGCTGCAGAGCATACAGTCGCTCTGATGATGTCGCTGGCTAGAAATATTCCTAGTGGCGATAGCTCAATGAAAGCGGGTAAATGGAATCGCAAGGCACTGGTGGGGACAGAGCTAAATGGCAAAACACTCGGCCTGATAGGTCTGGGTCGAATCGGCCAGGAAGTAGCGCGACGCGCATTGGGTTTGCAGATGAAGGTGATCGGATATGATCCCTATGTTGCCCAAGATCAGCTGGTTGTCAAAGATATTGAAGTGAAGCGTCTTGAGGAAACCCTCTTAGCTGCTGACGTGATTTCACTCCATCTGCCTCGTACTGAAGATACCCTGAATTTGATCAGTGCACCGGAGTTGGAAAAAATGAAATCATCTGCTATGCTCATCAATTGTGCTCGAGGGGGTCTGGTGAATGAGTCTGACCTGGCAACGGCGCTAAATAATGGTGTCATCGCTGGTGCTGCCGTGGATGTTTATACAAGCGAGCCTGTTGTCGATAATCCATTGGTGGGAGCAAAAAATATAGTTCTAACTCCTCATTTAGGCGCCAGCACCCGTGAAGCAGGAGAGAATGTTGCCGTTCAAGTCGCTACCCAATTGAAGGAATACCTCATCGATGATCATTTGAGTAATACCATTAACTTGCCCATATCCGATATGAGCATCTTAAAAACAATAGGTGGCTCACTGGAATTGGCATATAAGTTGGGAAGTTTACAGCACCCGCTTCACCAGGCTGGAATCAAATCAATCCGACTCAGTTACAATGGTGATGCTGAGCATATCAAGCCTTTACTCTATACTGCTTTTGAAGGAATAATGCATGACCGATTCGATGGAATTATCAATCTCATAAATGCCAAGTCTATTGCAGAATCTCGGGGTATTGCCTTGAGTACTCTTTCCGATCCGCATGTCAGCCAGGTTCAGAATGTTGTGGCTGTCAAGGTGGAATCAGCTGATGGAGCTATCTGGGAAATGCTGGGGTATGTGGACCAACATGGTGGCAAGAGATTGATTCGAGTAAACGACTATCATATCGATGTGCTTTTAGATGGCCCTTTGCTTATGATCTTGAATAATGATGTTCCTGGAGTTGTTGGAGAGGTAGGAACTCTGCTGGGTGACAATGCGGTGAATATTGCAGAATATTCATTGAGCCGTCTGGGGGGTGATACTGCACTTTCATTAATTAAGTGTGATTCAGCTCCGTCTGAAGGAATCTTAGAGAAATTAAAAAGTATTTCTTCTATCAAGACGTGCTATTTTCTTGGGTGACAGTTTTAAATATTATTTGTATTCAGGGGAAGGAGAGACTGTCTATCTTTCCCACGAAAAAACTTTAGAGGTATAGAGATGACTGAAGAAGAGAAACAACCAGAGCAAGAAGAAGAGAACGTTAAGTCAGATCGTGGATCAAAATTGATGGGCGATATGATGAAGGGTTTGCGTGATTTTGGCTCAGCCGCCATGGACAAAGCTGAAGAATATGGAAAAATTGCCAGCGAAAAAGCGGAAGAGCTCACTAAACTGGGTAAAATTAAGCTGGATATACATCAGCTAAATCGAAGTCGTACTAAAAATCTTACTGAATTAGGTGAATTGGTTTTCAATTTAGGCGAAGACAAAAAACTGAAAGATTTAGCCAAGCATGAAAACTATGTGGTTCTGATTAAATCGATCAAAGACCTGGATATTGAGATCAAAGAGAAAGAAGCTCAAGCCGAGACGGTAGAGATCGAAGAAGGCAGTGAGGATAAGGGATAGACAGGATTTATTTTAGATTGAAAACCTTCTCTAGAATACCTCTTACCATGCTCAATATTCCTTGTTATCAATTACGCTTCGGAGTATACTTCGCAGTCTAGGAAGTTAGGAATAGAAATCGATAATATGATCGGAAGGAAAAGTAGTATAAAAATGAAATCCCCTGATGGTTTTCGCTTTTTCCTGATTAACGATAAAAAGAATCGGGTGAGAGAAATGTTTTTCTCAAAACCTCTGGTTTTATCTGTTAGTATTATCATGACCCTCACCGTTATGGGAGTGGGTGCATTTCTTTTCTCTGGCTTATCCAATACCCAGTATGATTTAAAAGTTTTGAGCCTTAAGAGTCAAAACAAGGAACTGGTTCGCGTCATGGAAGACATGAAAATTCGTCTCGATGATGCTGAGGTCAAATTAACAGAACTTGTTGACCAGGATGAAGCCTTGCGCATTTATGCTGATCTTCCTTCAGTTGATGATGACGTCCGTGCTCTGGGTACTGGTGGTACCGTCAATGATTATGCAGAGGATTATAATGATCTGATGCCATATACGGATTTAAATCTCAATTCACTGGAAAGCAATTTATCCAGCCTGGGTCGCGAAATCACACTTCAGCTCAACAGTTATGAGCAAATATATTCAAAACTCTCTAAGGATGTGGAACGTTTACGCAAAACGCCCTCAATCCCACCTGTAAATCGTGGATACCTGACATCTTCCTTTGGATCGCGCCCTGATCCATGGACTGGAAAGCGTAGAATGCACCACGGTCAGGACTTCGGAGTTCTTACCGGTACTCCTGTTTATGCCCCTGCAGATGGTGTAGTCAAATCACGTAATGGCAAGACGGGTTATGGAAATACAATCATTCTTGACCATGGCTATGGGATAAAAACTATTTACGCTCATTTAAGTAGATATGCCGTTAAACCGGGAAATGAAGTTAAGCGTGGTGATTTGATTGCTTATTCAGGAAATACTGGAAGAAGTACTGGACCTCACCTTCACTATGAAGTCCGAGTTAAAAATGTACCCGTAAATCCCAGACATTATTTCTTGACTGATAAAATCGAACTATAGAATTAGTGTACAAATATATTTTAAGCGTCCGGAATATTCCGGGCGTTTTTTTTATCTAGCCCATGTAATGATAAAATGAAATTTATAGCCAAACTTACATTCATACTGCTCCTGATTCTATTGGACATCCCTGGTGCTGCTGGTGAAAGACCCATACGCATCAAGGCAGTTGGTGATATCATGTTAGGTTCTTACCATCCTGATGGATTTCTGCGTCCCGAGGAGAAGGGAAGTATCCTCAAATACATCAGACCCTTAATTCAAGATGCCGATATTACACTTGGGAATTTAGAGGGCACACTCAGTGATAGTGGAACCACTGAAAAATGTGAGCCAGATTCGCTGGATTGTTATGTCTTTAGGATGCCGGAAATTTATGGTGAAGATCTGGAACTGGCAGGATTCGATTTCCTCTCCCTGGCAAACAATCACATCGGTGATTTTGGGCCAGATTGCGTCACGAAAACAGAGGAAGTTCTGGATGCCAATGACATCGGTTGGTCTGGTAGACCTGGTACCTTTGCAAGCAAAACCATTCGGGGGGTCAAAATTGCATTTGTTGCCTTTCATAGTGGTGGTAATTGTAATAGCTCCCTTGAACTAGAAGCCGCCGAAGGTCTGGTATTAAATCTAGATAAAAATCACGATCTTGTTTTAGTCTCAGTACATGGTGGGGCAGAGGGTCTTGCTGCCATGCATCTTCCAGACAGTACGGAGTATTATTTGGGTGAAGATCGGGGACATATGATACAATTTTCCCATCGAATGATTGATGCTGGGGCAGATCTGATAGTTGGGCATGGACCCCATGTTGCGCGGGCTATGGAGCTATACAAGGGGAAGCTTGTAGTGTATTCGCTGGCTAATTTTGCAACATATGGGAGATTCAATCTACTGGCCGAGCGTCGTTTTGGAGCAGTTTTGGATGTTGAACTCAATAATAGCGGCGATTTGATCAAAGGCAGACTCATTTCAACCGAGCAAAAGTATTGGGGTGTCCCATTTGTTGACAGGGAGCATAGATTTAGTCATTTAGTCGATTCGTTGTCCATAGCAGATCGTCCACAATCGGCTGTCAGATTAAAGGCTGACGGTACGCTCATCCTGGCTAATTAATCATTCCTGTCGCCCTCTTTTATAGTCTTGTAGGTCGCTGGACGGAAAAATATATTCATCGTTGTTAAGTGGGGACTGAATGTTTTTGAAAGCGAGATTTGATCATTAATAATCCAAAGAAATATTATATCGAGACCTATGGTTGCCAGATGAATGAATATGATTCAGAATTGGTAGCAGGTCTTTTAGAAAAAGAAGAATATACGCGTACTGAGGTGGCAGACGAGGCCGACCTCATTCTGGTAAATACGTGTTCTGTACGTGAGCATGCTGAAGAGAAAGTGCATGCCCGGTTAGGCAATTTGAAGGTATTTAAAGACCGGAATCCTGATGTGAAAATTGGTCTGCTCGGCTGTATGGCCCAGAACCTTAAAGAAGATCTGCTGAAGTCCAAACCCTATGTGGATATTATTCTTGGTCCTGATTCCTATCGCAAGCTCCCTGATATGATTGCTCTACCAGCTGATACCAAAGAAAACATTGTCGATACCAAATTGAGCCGGATGGAAGTCTATGAGGATCTTTTCCCAGCAAGAAGGGAAGGTATCAATGCCTGGATATCGATTATGCGGGGTTGTGATAAATTTTGTACCTTCTGTATTGTACCCTTCACCCGTGGACGGGAGCGGAGTCGGTCCATTGATAGTATTGTAGAAGAAGTCAAATTGATCAGGGATGATGGTTTTAAAGAAGTGACCTTGCTGGGACAAAACGTGAACTCATTTCAGCATGAGGGTCGCAGATTCCACGAATTACTCAATGAAGTCTCCCAGATCGAAGGGATTGAGCGGATTCGGTATACTTCACCCCATCCACAAGACTTTGATGATGAATTAATTCAGGTGCATGCCACCAACCCCAAGATTTGTAATCACATACATTTCCCATTGCAAGCTGGCAGCGATGTGGTTTTAGAGCGCATGAATCGCACCTATACGAAGCAGCATTTCCTGGATCTTGCTCAAAAAATGCGAAAGAATATCCCTGGTCTGGCCCTGAGTACAGATATGATCGTGGGCTTTCCCGGTGAAACAGAGGCAGATTTCCTGGAGACACTTGATGTGATGGAACAGGTCAAATTTGATACTGCATTTACCTTTAAATACTCATCACGACCAGGAACAAAAGCTGCAGAATATGAAGATACCGTTGCTGAAGATGATAAGCAGGATAGGCTTGAACGTATGATTGCCATGCAAAGAGAGCATACTCTTCTGAGAAACCGTGAGCACATCGGTGAGCAGGTCGAAGTACTTGTAGAAAAAAATTCAAAAAAGTCTGAAAATCAGCATCAAGGTAGAACACGCTCCAATAAAATTGTTATATTTGATAAAGCCGGTGAACAACCAGGTGATTTGGTCAATGTTGAAATCGTTGATGCTCATGGAATCACACTGTTTGGTCGCATCGTAGATTGAGGGATTAGATGAAAGAAATTAAAATCTTTGTAACAGTTGCTATACTTCTTACCGTTGTATGGGTATTTACACAAAATGCCACACCAGTTGAATTGAAACTCATGGGTGCTGTATATTCAAACATACCGCTATACTTTGTCATCCTTGGGTCTGTTATACTGGGAATTCTTTTTGGTTTCTCCGTAACCATTGGTCAGAACATCAAATTACGGCAAGGTCTAAAATTGATTGACCGGGAACGTGAGAAACTCCAGGGGGAGGTTGACAAACGTCGACAGGCAGTCCTGGAAAAAGATGAGGATGTGGAACCCAATAACTAATAGGGAATAAGACATACCATGGACCTTATCACATTATTAGTACTCGTTTTAATATTGGCCGTTATAGGGGTACTCATCAGGTACTTCTTCTTTAGCCAACCCAAGAAAATTGGTGCTCGTGGCGCTGAAATTAAGGCGCTCAATCATATTTTGGCTGGAGAGCAAAAACAAGCACTTCAGCAATTATCCGAAATTGCCCGAAATGATACTTCAAATCATGGAGCCTTTCTCCAGGTTGGTGATTTGTACAGACAGTTGGGAAATGCTGAACAGGCCATCATTGTGCACGAGGATGTTCTCAATCGGCAGGGTATTAACCAGGACTTTCTTCTCATGGCGCTGGAACGTCTTGCCAGAGATCATGAAGCCTTGAAACAGTATCCCCAGGCAGTTCAATATGCCGAGGCAATCCTTAAGATTAAAAAGAAAGATTTATGGGCTTTAAAGGCCTTACATCGCTATGCTGTTAAACAGGCAAAATGGGCCGATGCGATTAAAACTTTTCAAAAAGAGAATGCTGCTGGTGGGAAGGCAGATCCACTCTTGCCAGCAATTTATAAGACACAGGAAGCTCTCCAGCTTAAGAATGCTGGAAAATCATCTGAAGCTATATCTCTATTAAAGCATGCCATTAAACTCAATAGTAAATGTGCAGCTCCCTACTATCATCTTGGCAAAATTCGTCAGGAAGAGGGTAACTTTAAACACGCTATTGACTTCCTCACAAGTTTTGTTGAGCTGGATCCCACAGCGGGAAGTATTGTATTTGCTGAGATTGAGAAGATGTACTTTGAACTCGGTCAATTCGATCAAGTAGAGCAATTCTATCAACGTCTCCACAAAAAACAGCCTGATAATCTTGAAGTCGTGATTGGCCTGGCTAATTACTTTGAGCGTAAGGGTGAATACAGAGATGCTCTTTCCCTCCTGGAGGATATTAAGGAGCCAGATTATTCAAATTTGAGCTTTGTTCTCGGTCAGTTGAATATGCTGGAAAAACTGGGCCATAAGGACATGCTCAAGACAACCATAGAAAACTTTATTGCCTCCGACCGCCAGAAGCGAATTCTCACTTGCCCAGATTGTGGAAACATAAGTGATGAACCCCGATATATTTGTGATAAATGCGGATGGGTAAAACATACCTGATTAAAATATCCCTTCTGGTGATCATTTTCATCGGAAGTCTTTCCAGCACCTCTGCTCAAGACGTGGCTGGATTGTTGTCTCTCATCCAACGTGGTGAAATGGACAGTGCCAAGACGATTCTCTCTGATTTAAGCTATAAATATCCTGGGCATCCAGGGGTACGATACGCCCGGGCTATCATCCAAGATGATGCCTTGGTAGCTGCAGGTATTTATAAGGATATTGTCCGAAATCATGGGGGAAGTGAGTATGCCGCATCAGCATTAATGCATCTGGGTGAATACTACTACGCCCAGGGACTTTATGTTCAGAGCCGTCAATATTTTTCCCGGTTGATCAGATTCCATCCAGATCATCCAGATATCATCAATGCAGTTAACCTGACTTTAAGAGCCGGTATTGCTTCCAGACAAATGGATAGCGTCTATACAGACCTGGCAACCGTTCTGGATCTTTTCCCTAATGTGGCATTTGATATCCCAGAGGAATTGGATTTGACCCGTTTGCCCGGTCGCAGACAAAATGCTTTGAATCCCCCTACATCTACGAGTCAGGATGCTGCTCCTATTCGGAGACTGGGTCAGAATCTGAGCGAAAAGAGTGCTGAACCACAGGGTCAATTCTCGCTGCAGGCCGGAGCATTTGGAAGTTATGACAATGCCAAACGGCTTGCTGATCAAATCGAATCAATCGGCTATTCTACAAGAATCAAAGAGCGTCCTACAAATGGTAAAACGCTCTATTTAATATTAGTTGGAGACTATTCATCAAAAACAGCTGCACTCAGCGTAGCGGATATGCTTGATGCTGCCCTGGGAATTCCATCTTTCCCGGTAGCCAATAATTAACATGGGAATGTATGTGGTCCGGTGGCCACTGCAGCCTTCAAAGCTGTTATGCCGGTGGAGAGCCGGCGGATAGGTTCGACTCCTATACATTCCCGCTAAACAATTATTTTTTTAGTATCAGATATCCGATTTATTTCATGAAGAACATTCATATACCAAATCAGAGCCTACAAAAAATCTTCAGGGATGGCTTCGTCATACTATGTCTATTTTTAATGGTTTCATGTAGTCAGGGTATACGAATCAAAAATCTGGTAAATTATCCCATCCAGCTATCCGTGCTTGATGCCCTTGATACGCTCAAGATATCTCCGGATATTGTCAAGTACTCAGGTACTGAAGTGACCTCATTTAGGACGATATCGCAAGATATACGCATCCAGGGACGTCATGAGACACGACCGGTCTGGTCAGGTGATATGCAGGGCTGCTTCCTCGTGGATCAAGATGCCAGAGTCTATATTTCTGATTTTAATTTCCAGGGGACAACATCTGACACAGCACTCATCAGAGTAAAGTCAGGATATCTTATCCTTGAAAATTGCGATTTCATATCAAGCGATTTCTGGGCAATTCAAGTCGATTCAGGTGCAACTCTAAAATTGCAGAATGTGAACTTTACCACCGGGGGTGAAGGTGCTATCCACCTTCGTGGTGGTCAAGCGAGGATATTTAATAGTCACTTTGAGCAGGTCGGAAATACTGCAGTTTATGCCAGCGGTGGTGATCTGTTTGAAATCCACAGCTCCATTCTCAGGAACACTATGGGGTCAGCTCTTAACCTGAACTCAGTCAGTGAAGTGTGGCTGGATTCGGTTCGTGTTATTGACTCTTTTCAGGATGGAATAGCGATAAATGGATGTGATTACGTTCTATTAAATCAGGTTGGGTCGAGGGAAAATGGCCGACATGGCTTGAGTTTGAATGATGCGAAGATAGTTGGTCTCCTAAATTTTTCCTCCATGGGCAATCTCGTGAATGGTATGGAACTCAACGCTATAGACACCCTGCGGATTGTCAATTCAGAATTTATTGGGAATGGGCAGCGTGGCGGAGTTATTTCAAATGCACAGCGAAGCAGGATAGCTGGTATTCGAGTGGGTCACAATGGGGGTGAGGGGTTCCAGTTCAATCAGGGAAACGAGCTATGGATCAATAATTCCTCATTTCAGGCAAATCCGCTTACTGGCCTGGGCATCAACTCTCTCACATCAATTGATCTCAAGCAAGTAAGTCTGGTTAATAATGGACAAGGATTGTTCGTAGATATATTTGACAGTCTTGGGATAGATCATAGCCTTTTTAGCTCAAATCGTACGAATGCAATGGACATAAGGGGAGGTGATCATTTACATGCCTCACAGAACCTAGTCAAAGGGAACAGCTCAGGCTTGGTAATCAATGAGATCCTATTTGTAGATCTCGATTCAAACCGGGTTGAGTCAAATATCCTTGGAAACGATATCCAATCAGTACCCAAATTGAAAATGAATGACAATGTGTGGATATCTAATGAGAGTGGCGCTTACTTCTCGAATATTGGTTCAATGAGTAGCACTGATGATGGGTGGCTCTCGAATCTCGATACGGGTCTTGAGATATTTTCTGCAGAGGAATTGCTTATTTCTGGGGCCAGGATCCACAATAATAGGAATGGGGTTCTTCTAAATGAAGTTTCCCTGCGGATTGAATCCAGCACAATTGATTCATGCAGAGAGATCGGCCTGAAGTTCCTGAACAGTAGTGTTGCAATGGAAAAGATCACATCTAAACACAATGGCGTCGCTCTAGAGCTTGGCGAGGGAAGTCAGGCCAATATTACACAATGTCATTTCAAGGATAATGAACTCAACCTCAACGCTGAAGCTTCGGTATTTTTGAGTCTGACCTTTTCTTCAATGAGCCATTCCAGGCAGGGAATCCGTCTTGGAAATTATGCCGAGGCTAGCATCCTCTCAAATGAATTTAATCTGATAGATGGATTTTCTGTGGAATTATCAGGACCTCATGTGCAATCAATTCTCATGAGACAGAATGTAATTTCAAAGACAGGAGGGGTTCTGAAATCTCGGGCGTCCTCGGGTGATATCCAACTGCAAAGTAATACTTTTGCCAACAACAAAAGTGGCATTGTAGCTTCCAACCGATCAATCCGTGGGTTGGATCATAACATATTTTACCATACCAGCATACCTGATCTTCAAGTGCTGCGGGAGGATTACCTGTTTGTATGGAATTGCATTTATCCTGGGACTACAAGTCAACAATCTGCCTCAATTGAGTCTCAGAATATATACAGCGACCCGGATTTTAGTGCGAACCACTACCTAAATCCAACCTCGCCATGCTTGCATGGTGGCAATAACGGGTTACTCATTGGGGCTCTGGGAGCGCAACCAACGACACGCCCAAGCCTTCAACCATAAAGATGGGAACGTGAAGGCATTATGATTGTATAAATCCCGTATATGTGGCAATTAACCCGGTTTCAAACCGATTCATCACGAGGCATAATACTAAAACATGCAACCCTCAAATAGACTGATATTCCTGCTTCTCTCATGCATTGCTGCTTATGCTCAGGTTGGAACCTGGGAAAAAATTCCAACGCTCACAGAAATCAGGACCATGCTGCCCCTGGAAGACGAAGTCATTATGGCTAGTGATGGAGGCCTCGTGGTTTTTAATAAATCAAGTGGGCTCTTCAGCTATGGATTGCATGGTGGGCTAACTGAAAATCTTGATCTTACTTCCACATATATAGACTCAGATGATCTACTCTGGATTGGTGCTCGAAGTCCGGGACCCATTGTTGAAGTGATGGATTTAAACACATCTCAATTCCTGAGAGTAGAGTTTGTGGACCTGGATGAAACGAACAGCTTTGTTCAAGTGGGTGATTCGGTGTATGCAACCTATCGCAATGACCTCGAAGGTGGTTTATTGCTTTATAGGAAAGGAGCGGAAGTTATTGAATATCTAGACATATTTAACAACTTCCCTAATCAGAACACAATGGACTGGGGCTTTGTGGGAGATATTGGCTATGTAGATGGTAAGCTCTATTTTAGGACAAGTCGTGAGATCGTGTGGGTTGAATTAGATGGCAGGAATTTAAAAGATCCAGTGAATTGGAATGTAGATGCTCTCCCCACTGGTGCCCTAGATATGAGCCGCAGCATAACCTATTTGAACTCCGTTCTTCTCGCTGCTGGTGGCACAATATATGAGTATAATTTCCATGATTATTCTGAGCTATATACATCAGAAAATCTAATTACAGATATTCACGAAGATCCTGTTGAAAGTGACAAACTAATACTAGCTACAGATGGTGGAGTTGAATCTCTCAATGTACAGAACAGTATTCGTACGCAAATTTATAATCTCAGTCATATCAATAGCATTGAGCTGTTTGATGATGAAATATGGATCGCAAGTACCACTGATTTTTTATCACTATATAACAATCAGCTCTATGAGACCTATTCAGCCAATCGACCCGTAGACCATAGCTTCAATAAAATGATGGTGGATGCTTCGGGCCAATTGATGGGGGGCGCTTATAATGGGTTTAGCTTTCACTCAGACCCAGGCTGGTGGACAATTTTAGCTGGAAATTTTAATTCTGGCTTTGACGCCAGTACTTATAACTGGAATGAGATGATTATTGGTGTAATGGATTTTAGCGGCCGTGCTGCGACGGAGGATATAGTTATAGATGGTGCTGGCAATAGTTTCATCTCTTTACAGGGACGAGGTGTTTTAAAGCTAGACGATGAGTTACCCGGGAACTCTAGATTCTATAGCCCGGTTGATGGTAGTCTGGAATCCACTTTTCAGCCTGGTGACTATGTTTTACCAGCGCAGATGGCTATTGATAGTAGGGACAATGTCTGGGTGACAACAAAATTTGTACGAGAGGGTGGGGGCGTATTGTCCATCTTGAGTCCTAATGATAGCGTATATCATATCTACCAATACCAGAGTGGATTGAATAGTAGATCGGTCAAGTCAATTGCAATCGATGACAACGATATGGTCTGGTTAGGATCACAAGTGCGGACGGAACTTCAAGCTTCAGGTGGTATTCACTTCCTGGAGGTTGCAAGCGGCGAGCCCTCTGTCAATATGGAGTTGAATGTTTCCAGCTTACTCGGTTCACCGCTTGCATCAAACGAGATATTACAATTAGAAGTTGATACCCATAACGTCCTATGGATTTTAACAGATTTAGGAGTGCAGAGCATGCCGCTCCCAGATAGATGGCTGACAAGCTCAGAACTAAAAAATCATGCCAGCCTGTATATGACACCTAAGGAAGCTGATTACTACTACTACTGGCAACTGACCGATTACAATATTATAAGTTTTGAGATAGATCCGAGGGGGAATCACTGGTTCCTATCTGACAATGCTGGTGTTCATGTTTTACAGGACAATGGGCGTTGGATTAACGGAGGATACGGCTATAACACCAGCAATTCAGGACTATTGGACAATTATATCCTTTCTGCTGCGTTCGATGGAGAGACAGGACAAACTTATTTATCAACTCCCAAAGGTATCTCCATTTTAAATACGCCATTTGCGCAACCTAAAGAGAACTATACCAGCATGCACATTTATCCACAACCTTTTAATCCTGACATTCATGAAAAGGTCATTATACAAGGATTGATGGACAATTCTTCAGTGAGAATTCTTACTGTGCAGGGCACCCTGGTGAAAGAATTGACCTATCTGAATGATGATGTCCAAGGTTATGAAGCGCAATGGGATGGTCGCGATGAAGCCGGGGATAAAGTTGGTAGTGGTGTTTACATTTTGTTCCTATTCAATGATGAAGGGGAAGCAGCCAGTCAGAAATTAGCTGTATTGCGCTGATCTATTTATGAAACTCAAATCATTTAGCTACTCAATCATTCGATTCTATCATCTTTTCCGAAAGCACATTTTACACCGTGATGTACAGATGTTTATTTCGCCTATTACGGTTAAACATATTGAAAGATATCGTTTAGCAGGGAGCTTAATCTCACCGGGATCCAGAGTTCTTGATGCAGCCTGTGGAAGTGGGTACGGTTCAGCATTCCTAAAAGATTGCGATTATGTAGGGATTGATCTGGACGGTTCCGTACTTCAGTATGCCAGGCAAAACTATGCTGGCGTGTTTGAACAACTTTCCATTCATGAGGTGGTCAAGCTTGGCAAATTCGATGCGATTATATCGTTTGAGACACTTGAGCATTTAGATGATCCTCAGGGAGGAATGTCAGCCTTGATGTCCTGTTTAAAACCTGGCGGATGTTTGATATTAAGTTTTCCACTAAATCATCCAGATGATATCTACCACAAGACAATATTCACCTCAGAGGGGGTCAACGAGCTGTTTGTTGAATGTTTTGGTTCACGTACTTTTGAGCGCAGAGACTTTTTCCAGTCAGCCATACTCATTGATGACTTAAAGCAGAAATTATCTGAGACTGAAGAGGGTACTCTCACCGTCTTACTTCAAGAAATTGTGGATTAAGTGTTTTTCGGGAAGTCATTAATAGTGCTGAAACAAAAAACGAGGATGTTATTCCTCGTTTTTGTAATCATCTAAATCTGAATTAATCTTTAATCATCCATCTCCGTGATGTAGCGTTCTGCTTCCAGAGCTGCCATACATCCGTTGCCTGCTGCTGTGATAGCTTGACGATAGACGTGGTCGCGGACATCACCTGCAGCGAAAACACCCTCAATATCAGTAGCCGTTGAATCGGGTTTGGTGATAAGATAGCCCGTTTCATCAGTCTTGAGGTGGTCTTTGAAAATCGCAGTATTTGGAGTATGTCCAATGGCCATGAAGATACCATCAATAGCTTGTTCTCGGGTTTCACCCGTAACAGTATCCTTTAAAATTGCACCGACTACACCACCCTTATCAGGTTCTCCAAGAACTTCATCGATGGTTGTGTTCCAGAGAACTTCAACCTTTGGGTTATCCAGGACGCGTTTCCGCATGATCTTTGAACCGCGGAATTCATCTCTCCTGTGTACCAGATATACTTTTGAAGCAAATTTTGTTAAAAATCCGGCCTCTTCCAGTGCTGAATCACCACCACCAACTACAAATACTTCTTTATCGCGGTAGAAAAAGCCATCACAGGTAGCACAAGCGGAGACACCAAAACCCTTAAGCTTTTGCTCTGAAGGAAGCCCTAGGTATCTGGCAGAAGCGCCGGTTGCAATGATGACCGCATCAGCAGTGTATTCTTTATCACCGACACTAACTTTGTACGGTTTTGAGGAAAAATCAACTGCAGTGACATATTCAAATTTTGAGATGGCTCCAAAGCGAACGGCTTGCTTACGCATAATATCCATTAATTCTGGTCCAGTAATACCCTCTTCAAATCCAGGGAAATTCTCAACATCATTTGTAGTTGTCAGTTGACCTCCAGGTTGATCTCCTTCAAAAATTATAGGTTCAAGATTTGCTCTGGCAGCGTAAATGGCAGCTGTTAATCCAGCGGGTCCCGATCCAACAATAATGACCTGTTTGTGGTTCTGTTCAGACATACTCTCTCCGTAATTTTATCAAACTCCACCATTATCGTAGTGTGGTGGTAAAGAAATTATTTTCAATGTAGCGTAAACTTGGACACCTCAACTTCAGGTTTGTTACAAAATCATTCACCTTCGCTATCAATACCAAGATCATCTATTTTTCGGTAGAGACTGCTTAAACCGATGCCAAGAATATCTGCGACCTTTGCCTTATCGTTTTCACATTTTTCAAGTGTATGTACGATATGCTTTCTTTCAAAACTGCGACTGGCTTCCTTGAGGTTGTCTGGATAGCCAGAGCCTGAGCTCCCCACTGTCCGTTCGGGTAGATCCTCCATAGAAATCATGTCACCATCACTTAACAGCACCGCCCGCTCGACAATATTTTCAAGCTCCCTGACCTCACCCTTCCAGTTATAGTTCACCAGACTTTTCATCGCGTCATTATCGACACCAATTATTCTTCTCTTTAATTCATTATTATATTTATTAACAAAATGAGTGACCAGTAGAGGAATATCATCCTTTCTCTCAGACAGAGCTGGCAGGTAAATCTCAATAATATTTAGCCTATAGTATAGATCTTCGCGAAATGTGCCCCTCTCAACTTCTTTGGCAAGATCACGGTTTGTTGCAGCAATAAGACGGACGTTCACTGGGATAATCGTATTGCTTCCAAGGGGTTTGATCTCTCGCATTTCAATAACGCGAAGAAGTTTGACTTGAACCTGCAGTGGGATTTCTCCTACCTCGTCAAGAAATAAGGTCCCACCAGCGGCAGCTTTAAAAACCCCATCCTTATCTTTGGAAGCTCCTGTAAAAGCGCCTTTCTTGTAGCCAAATAATTCTGATTCAAAAAGGGTTTCAGGGATGGCGCCACAATTAATAGCAACGAAAGGTCTATGCGCACGTTCGGAGCGAGCATGGATGGCGCGGGCTACCAGTTCCTTACCTGTACCACTACGACCTGCTACCAAAACAGTTGATGTGGAAGGCGCAACTTTATCAATAAGCCTGTACATTTTCTTCATGGCGACACTCTCGCCGATAATGTGCTCATAATTGTATTTGGCGGAAATTTCCTGTCGCAGGAATCTTACTTCACGTATGAGTTCCTTGTGGAGATCAATATTCTTTATTCTCAAGATGAGTTCATCAAAATCGATGGGTTTGAGGATGTAATCAATGGCGCCTAGACGCATGGCGTTGACGGCGGTTTCCGTTGATCCATAAGAGGTGACGAGGATGACAAAAGTGTCTGGAGCCTGCTCCTTCACTTTTTGGAGCAGGGTGACTCCGTCAAGTTCCGGCATTTTTATATCTGAAATGATGATGTCGTAATGAATATCCTTCATCATTTCTAACGCGACGGCACCATTCTCAGCTGTATAGGTTAAAAAACCTTCATCGGTTAATACTTCGGATAAAGAGTCTCGGATTTCCTGCTCATCATCTACTATGAGGATGGATGTGTTCATACTTTATGATTCCTTTGGTATTTCGATGAGGAAGGAAGCGCCTTCACCGTGTGTGCTGTTTACGTTCAATGATCCGTTCATGCTATTAATGATACCATGGCTAACCGAGAGCCCCAGTCCAGTTCCTTTACCGATGTCCTTTGTGGTAAAGAAGGGTTCAAAGATTTTATCCAAAACCTCAGGTTTCATTCCGCCGCCGTTGTCGGTCACATTTATGGATACTGAGGAGGCATTTGCTGAGGTGGTAATCAAAATACTATCTCCTCCTTCCTTCATGGCATCGAATGCATTCACCAGCAGGTTAACAATAACCTGATGCAATTTATCTGGTGAGGCTTTGATCCTTGGAAGGTTAGGGGAGAGCTCTAAATCAATTTTAATTTTCTGACTTCGATTGTCGTAAGACATAAGACCCACGGCATTTTCTACTACATCATTAATCTGTACTGCCTGAACATCAGTCGCCTGTGGCCTGGTAAAATCAACTAACTCATGTACAATTTTAGTGATACGCTCAATATTGGCTCGAATTCGGCCCAATTTACCAATATGATCGGGATTCTCGATTCTACGCTCGAGGAGTTGAACCAGAGAAGAGATAGATGTAAGGGGATTACCAATTTCATGAGCCACACCTGCTGCCAATTGGCCTAAAGTGGCCAGTCTATCAGATTGACGCATCTGATGCTCAATGGTTTGAAGTTCTGAGATGTCTCTGATAATCTGTGACCTTCCCAACACTTTGCCATTTGAAAGTAAAGCAGATTCCGTCAGGTTTACGGGAATGGTTCTTCCACGATTATCCAGACGTTCAGTTTGGTAGTTTTTTACCTCACTGGCTTTGGTGATACCGTATGCGAGGCACAATAATTCACCTGATTGGAGCAGCTTACCAGGAATCATCATACCGATTGCTTCACCGATAGTTTCATTGGCTGACCATCCAAATAGTCGCTCCGCCCCTTTGTTCCAACTCTGGATCCGATTGTCCTCACCAATAGTAATAATGGCATCAGCAGAATTCTCAACAATATTTCTATAACGGCTCTCCGTGACAGAAAGCTGATCAACAAGTTGAATCCTGAAGTGATAGACTATCCAGATGGTCCAGCCTGCCAGGAGAACGAAGACCAGAAATCCTCTTACGGCGAGGCCAATAATGGCTGAAGCTTCAAGTGTTTCCTTAAAAATTTGATGCTCTAGAATCTCCCAGACACCTAGAATAAATAGAATAACACTGAAGCTTGCCAGTAACAGCCATCCCAGATGGAAAAAACGAGCAGTGTCTAAAAGTTTTCGCCAATACTTAAGCATTGCAATGAAGGTAATTCTCAAAAGTGGGAATACTAGGGAATAGCAAAAAACCTTTATGGAGAACCACTCAAATAAATAGGAGGCTTTAGGTTATCATTGCATGTGTGACCCTTCGAATAAATGATCTAAACGTGAGCGCGGTTCGATAATTGCAACATCACTTCGCAGAGAAAATTGTTCGTCTGTCCAATGTACAGCCGATCTGTGCTTAAACTTTTTAATATATATAGTGTGTAATTCACAGTTAAGATCAATAAAAAAGTCTTAGCAATTGCTTACTAAGACTTTAAGGAGTGTGGAGCCTAACGGGATCGAACCGATGACCTTCCCGACAGTGCCTGTCGGGACGCTCGTTCTGGCAATTAGTGGTGCTTTTGAACATAGGCTATAACCCGTGCAGGATTTTTCATTTTCTTAAGCTTAACTTCCAACCGCATGGCTTCAGATCTCGATTTAAATTGAATGGTTTTAAACACCTCCCAAGGGCCACGACCTTTTGTTGAGTATGATCTGTCATCCTGATGTTGCTTGAGACGCCGTGCAAAATTGTTCGTCTGTCCAATGTACAGCCGATCTGTGCTTAAACTTTTTAATATATATAGTGTGTAATTCACAGTTAAGATCAATAAAAAAGTCTTAGCAATTGCTTACTAAGACTTTA
>JABIFX010000183.1 GCA_018650445.1 Fidelibacterota bacterium | reverse complement strand
TTTGTTCGGGGAAGTATTTAAATCATAAGGTTGAGATAATTGGTGGCATTCTTGAAAATAAATGTAAGGGCATCCTGGACAGTTTTTTTACTGCGAGTCGTAGCCAAAAAAGATAGTCGATTGACCTTATGGCATTGTTGGCAACAGCGCCATATTTATATTGAGACGTAGCTTCATTGCTTTTTTTATAATTTCTTGTCCGCCTTCGCCCTTACAGGACTACGACCCCACAATGACGGCGGGATTCGATTTTAGTCTTACATTCGTAAGACTAAAATCTCGGAGAGGTGGCCCGTCTTCGCCCCTTGGGCTTCGCCGCGACGAACAGAGTCCGGTATACAATTGAGTTAAGCAGGATTGTTTTTAGATATAATTGACATTTTCATAAATGGAGAGGTGGCAGAGTCCGGTTGAATGCACTGCATTCGAAATGCAGCGTACCTTAGGGTACCGGGGGTTCGAATCCCTCCCTCTCCGCTTATGGCTTTAACATATTGTTTATATTGTTCTTGCATAGTTTTTTAGGTCATTAATTCCCAAATTATTCCACCAAATCAGTATTGAACTACTTGCATGTAGATGATAACCGATAATCTCAAGTAAAATTATATATCACAGAGTTGAACTAGGCACTCAGGGATTTTCAGTACCTTACTTCGCTCCATGTATCAAGGACTTACGGGGACGAGTCACTAAATCGTCACTACTTTTGAAAAGACCCATGATGAAGGATATGCGTGGTATGCAGACCCCTATACAGTAAGCGCTAGCGGGTTTTAGTTGCTAAATAGTGGCTGGTTAGAATTAGCCATTAACTTGGCAGTACACAATATTTACGCACTGCTGCAAGCAGATTTTCGCTCAAGACAGGTTTGGAAAAGAACTCAGCTGCTCCTGCCTCAAGTACATCATCACGATTTTCTTGAAAAGCATGTGCTGTGACAACAATGGCAACTGGTTTGTTGTGGTAATTCGAGCAAAGATACTCAATCATATCTATCCCACTTTTGCCACCTGGTAAAGAGATGTCCACGATGGCCACCTCAAATACGTTCTCTTTAAGGGCCTGCTTAGCTTCGGCCACAGTAGAAACCATAGTTATCTCATACTCATCTTCAAATATTACTTCATAATATTGTTGGGAGGAAAGATCATCTTCAACTATCAAGACCATAGGTTTGCGTTTAGGCACTAGCGGATTCCTCATATCTTTGAAATGTAAGCGTAAAAGTTGATCCCACGCCCTTTTTGCTAACTAATTCAAGTTTCACATGATTTAAATCAAGATATTTTTTTGTGAGTGCCAGTCCCAGGCCAACACCCTGGAATTGTTTAGTATAACCCTCGCTCTCTTGAGTGTAGGGATCAAAAATTCGTGTTTGATATTCATCTGATATCCCAATACCCGTATCAATCACAGATAGTGTTACCTGCTCATTCGTGCTTCCTAGTTTAATCTCCACAGTGCCCTTGGTGGTATACTTGATAGCGTTGTCCGCTAAATTAATAAGCGCTTGATATATAGTGTATTCATCGGCTAATACGAATTCAGGTTCTTTGGGTTCAATATAGCAAAGTTCAAGATTCTTTTCATCGGCAACTTGTTTGAGTGACTGTATAACCACTTTAGCAATGGCAGCTAGATCAATTTTTTCAGGATGGAGGGTAATTGATTCCGCTTCTATCTGTGATAAATTCAAAATGGAATCAACGGTGTGCATGAGCCGATTACTTGAATCGGTAACGTAGTCAAAAATCTTTTGATCCTTCACCTGGATTATGTCATGATATCGCTGCCTAAATAGATCAGAAAATCCCACCAAGCTGTTAAGCGGCGTGCGAATCTCATGTGATATATTTGCGATAAACTGGTCTTTAACCTTGTTTGCCGCCTCAGCCCCTGACAGCGCGTTAGCAATTTCTAACTCAGCTTGCTTGCGCTTTGTGATGTCTCTCCAGGAAAATGCTGAATGCAATATTTTGCCTGATTTATCCCTAATTGAATTGACATTGAGGCTGACATCAATTCTGCTGCCATCTTTTCTTTTCAAAATTAATTCTTTATCGTGCACATCACCGGTTTCAACGAATTCTTGAAATGTTTGATTCACCTCGTCTATGCAATCATCATGGCATAGTTTGAATATGGAAGCGCCAATAACTTCATCTCTGGAATAGCCTGTATTTGTTAACAGGGTTTCATTGCATTGCAGGATACTGGCTGAATCGGCTGAGACCGAAACATACATATCCGGTGCATTATCATATAGATCAACGTATTCTTTGGAAAGTCGTTCTAATTCCTCCTGTTTTTTTACCAATTCCAGATTTCTTTTTGTTAATTTATTATTAACAGTCTTGAAATATTTCGTTAGCAACTTATGCTCATCACTTGAAAGTGCTTCCGGTATCATTTGATCATCGGATTTTAATCCCTCAAAGATTTGCTTGATCGCAGAGAAAAGCTCTTGAGGATCCATAGGTTTTGCTAAGTATTGAGATGCTCCAAGGAGCAGGCCCAACTCCTCGTCCTCTGTATCCAAATAGGTTGCTGTATAAAAAATGAATGGGATATGCTTCAGCTTTTCATGATTTTTAACCCGCAGGCAGAGCTCAAATCCATCCATCTCTGGCATCATGATATCTGAAATGATCAGATCTGGCGGGTCTTGCTGGGCCGCGATCATTGCCTCTACGCCATTTGTAGACTCTATGATTTCATGTTCCGCTGATTCAAGAGCTTGTCGGAGGTAGACGCGTGAATCTTCCATATCTTCAACTATTAGAATTTTCATTGCTGCTCCTTAAGAATTATTTCGAGTTCCTCAAGGATTCGAAATGGATCAATAGGTTTCTCAATATATCCATTGCATCCTGCTGCCATTAACTTCTCTCGATCCCCTGCCATGGCATAGGATGTCACTGCCACGACGGCTATGTCTTCAACCTCCTTATTACTTCGAATCATCTGCAAAACTTCAGTACCTTCAATATCAGGAAGCTGAATGTCAAGGAGGACAATATCTGGCCGCAACTCCAACGTTTTCTCATATCCCTCCATACCCGTTGTCGCCTTGACAACGGTCTTGCCAGCCGATTCAAGCAACTGGGTAATCAGTGACATGTTATCATCATTATCTTCGATAACCAGTATGGTTTTATTCATCGTTCACGCTCCTCAATCCTGAATATTTTCGGGGGACAGAAAGTGTGAATGTACTCCCTTCTCCCAAAGTACTTCTCACCGAAACATCTCCGTTAAGCAATTCTTGAATAATCTTTTTAGTAAGATATAGACCAAGCCCTGTCCCTCCACTTATTATACGCAAGTGGGACTCCAGCCTCTCAAAGGCTTCAAATAGAATGGGCAGGTCCGATTCCGAGATCCCGATGCCGGTATCGCAAACTGAGATTTCTACCAGATGCTCAAGCTCTGTGATGTTTACCTGAATTTTGCCTTGCTCTGAATATTTTACTGCGTTGCTTAGAAGATTCAAAACACACTGTAATAATCGTTTTCTGTCAGATTCAATTTCAGGCCATGTGGATGACGCTATTGTCACAGTTAGACCCTTTTTTGCTGCCTCCGGTTGAATGGTAGTCACGGCTTCATTGATGAGATCCCCAAGGGAGATGTTTTGTGGAAATACATCAATTCGACCTGCTTCGATCTTTGAGATATCAATAATGTCTGAAATTAGACTTAGCAGATGCTTTCCTGACTGGTAAACACGCTGGAGGTTGTCAGTCTGTCGCTCGTTTATTTCACCGGAGATGCCCTGTAGCATCATGCCAGTGAATCCAATAATCGAGTTCAGTGGGGTGCGGAGTTCATGCGACATGCTGGCTATGAACATGCTTTTAAGATTGTCCAACTCCATTAGGTGCAAATTAGCGGCTTCAGCGGCTTCTTTTGCACTTTTTAGTTCTTGTTCTATCTGATGTTGCTCGGTGATATCTAAAACGGTGCCAACCATGTGAGCCACTTTTCCGTGCTCATCAAGAAGCACCTCACCTTGTTGTTGGACTGTTCTTTGAGACCCATCAGGACGAATCACACGATGGTCAATACGGTAAGGAGTCTTCGTGCTTATTGATTCATCGATGGCTTTCTGGACAGTGGTTTGATCTTCTGGGTGCACTAATCTCATAAAGGTCTCACTACCCTTATTGATTAGTCCATATTTTATGCCATAAATATTATACGCTTCATCAGAACCACTCAGTGTGTTTTCGATAATATCCCAATCCCAATTGCCAAGATGGGCTATTTCCTGAGCTCTCGCCAGGGACGCCCTGGTCTTTTCCAGCTCATTGGTCCGCTCAGTTACTAATTCTTCAAGGTTATCGCGATACATTTCCAGCTCGCGCTCAGCAGCTTTAATCTCAGTTATATCTTGGCTATATCCCAATAGGCCGATGACCGTATCCTGGCTATTTCGAATGACGTATTTTGATTTTAGCTTCCACCTTTCATTGCCTTCACTATCCATAGTGGAGTCTAGACGATTGATCTGGGGTTGCTTGGTTGTGAAAATCACGTCCTCTGCCGCATGAAATGCTTTGGCTTCTGCTTCACTGTATAAATCAAAATCAGTTTTACCAATTATCTCGTCAGGCGAATCCAGTCCATAACGCTCTGCAAAACTCTGATTACCCAAAACAAATTTGTGATCAAGGTCTTTTGCATAGACAATATCCGGTATTGTTTTGATAACTAATTGTAGCAATTGGTGCTGCTCTTCAAGCTCTTTCTCACGCTTTGCTATCTGAACCATCAAACCATTAAAGCCCCTGTAAAGTGTTCCTGTCTCGTCTTCCAGCTTTTCATTGACTCTGATGGAATATTCTCCAGAATCGGAGACATGCTGGATAGTTTTGGCTAATTTTAAGATGGGATAAGAAATTGATTTCTGTGTATTAGCAGACAATATATAGGAAAGAATTAATCCAATGAGAAGAAGCAGGCCGGCGATTGCACTATTGCTAACCAGAGATTCCCAGCGTCCAGATGCATCTAGTCGCATGGTAAGCTTTCCAAGCATATCCCCGTCATTAATAACATCTCTAGTATAAGTGATGAAATTGCCGCTAAAATGCTCCCCGCTTATCAAATCCTCCTGTGTGAGGACATCCTGCTTTTCAACTTGAGAGTAGGAGGCAAATAATTGTCCCGATGAGTCGTGAATCCAGGCATTTGAAATATTTGACTGGGTCGTAAGGGATGACAACACCTTCTCTGCAGCCTGAGTATCAAGAAAGTACAATGAGGATACAGAATTTGATGCCAATATCTGTGACGAGGTTTTTAGTTGGTTTACAGAATTAATCCTATATTCTTGAAATTCATGTACCACAAAATATGCAGCGAAAAGAAAAAGCAAAAGACCTGATGTCAATACCTGGATCAAGATCAACTTTGTTCGAAGCTTCAGATTTTGGAATTGCTTAATCATTCTTTTCCAATTATTCGTCCGTGGGTGTGGCCAGTTTCAGTAGTTCTGCACTGGCTGTCAATCCCACCTGATCCATGGCCTTTCTGTTAATTTCAAACCTGATGAGGCCAGACTCAACCACGAAGTTTATGGCCCCTCCCAATTTAATAAAACCCCTTGTCTCTCCGACCGAGAGTGTATTATTCAAATTGAGCTTGTCAAGAACCTGAGGCATCTCATACATTTGATCGGCTGAGAAGAATAAAATGTTGCATGGGGTTACATCAACAGGTTTGTCAAAGCGGTATATGACTATTCTCTTACCCTCTACATCCTTCTTCATTGCGATATCCTCCAGATAGTCTGCTACTTCTGTTTCACCGAGGACACCAATCAGAAACGCATCCGATGAATCGACTTCATTCCAACTGACGAATTTGGTAAAATTATAAAGAAAGACTGCCTTCAACGCAGACTCAGGATTTGTTTGGGCCACTAACGTAACGCTACTGACATATAGAAATATCATCGAGCATACAGTGAGGATTCTATTCATTTAGATTCTCCCTGCTTAGAAATGATATCCGATATTTATTAATATCATGCTATGTGCTCCGAGTTGCTCTGACAGGATACAATCCATCGAGACCATCCTTACCGATAGTGGATTAGAGGGTCAAGAATTAGCCCTGGAAAATCCCCCAGACATCATGTTCATTGACTACAAAATTCCTGACTCGTCTGGTATTGAAGTTCTAAAGCAGCTACAATCTATCAGAGAGAGAACTATCTTCATATTCATGACAGCCTATGGAACCAAGCAGGTAGCGACAGAAGCCCTCAGATTGGGCGCACATGAATATCTCATCAAGCCACTTGATTATGATGAAGTTATTCTCATGGTAAAAAAAGCGCTGGAGGAGAAAGTAAAGGATATTAGACTGGGTAGTATGGAACGTTTTGAGAGACAGCAGTATCGATTGGGGTCCTATGTGAGTCAATCAAAATCCATGCGCCATATTATCGATCAAATTACCAAACTAACTGACACAGATAGCGGGAACCTGCTCCTAACAGGAGAAACAGGGACTGGGAAGGATACCTTCGCCAGACTTGTTCATGAATACAGCCCACGTAAGGAGTATCCATTTATAATAGTTAATTGCGCCTCCCTATCAGAACATCTTTTGGAAAGTGAATTATTTGGACACGAAAAGGGTGCCTTTACCGATGCTAAGGCACAGAAGACAGGACAGGTAGAATTAGCTAAAAATGGTACAATATATCTTGATGAGATCGGAGAAATCCCCATTGCCTTTCAAGCCAAACTGCTACGCTTCCTGGAGACCAGGGCTTTCTATAGGGTCGGAGGAACAAAAATACATGAGGTTAATGTACGAATAATTGCAGCTACCAACCGAAATCTGAGACATGAGATTAAAAAGGGTCAGTTTCGAGAGGATCTTTATTATCGGCTAGATGTGATCAACTTGCATTTACCGCCATTACGTGACCGTAAAGAGGATATCCCCTTATTAGTGGATCGATTTATTGAGCAGTTCAACAGTGAGCTGAATTTACAGGTCAACGGATTATCATCTGCCGCGCTCAAATTATTGAGTGATTATAATTACCCAGGAAACATACGCGAGCTCCGAAATGTTATCGAGAGGATATTTTTACTTGAAAAACCTGCCAGAATAGAACCCTGGCACTTACCTGATCACATCAGACGATATTATGAACGACCAGCAGAAGGAGATCAACTTGACATGACTGATTGGGCCTTCATTCGCGGTCACAGTTTGGCAGATGTGGAAAGATATATCATTTCCTGGTCCCTGGCTGAAGAGGCAGGCAATCAGTCCAACGCTGCCAAACTGCTTAACATTTCCCGGGACCAGATGCGCTATAAAATGAAGAAATATGATCTCATTTAACTGTGTCATATTCCTCACCACTGAGTGTCATTGCGCAGCACAATTAGAGTAAATTTACAACTCGGACCGACCTGCTTATAAACACGAGCATCCAGGCACACATTTTTTCGTAAAGCAAAATATTTTTAAGATAATATTTGACAATACGAGCAAGCTCTGTTCGAAATGTTTGCTAAAGATAATTAAGCTTATATCATTGTTTATATACATTTTATCTCCATCCTCATTATCTACCTGTTTGGATTTCTATTCTTCATATTCCACATTTGCAGCGTGAATCATTTGAGCCCACTTAAAAACCCCTATCTTTGGTATATAATTTGAAATAGAAGACCATATGAATGATAGAATCTTTAATTAATTACATATGTTTTTTATGCTGAGAGGAGCAAAAATGAAAAGGAAATTGTTATACTTGAGTCTTATCCTGTTGACCCTGACCTGTGTGGCCAATGCACAGATTAGCACCACGGCTCATGATTTTAGTGGGAATGCCTGGACGGATGGGGAGATTTGCATCGTATGCCATACCCCTCACAATGCAGATGTGACGGAGGCAAATCAGCCATTGTGGAACCATGAATCAACTGTGGCAACTTTTACTGTTTACAATAATGATGCATCCATGAATGCCACTGTCGGTCAACCAAGCGGTTCGTCAAAATTATGCCTCAGTTGCCATGATGGTACTGTAGCAGTAGACAATTTTGGCGGTGCTACCGGCGACCTTTCCTTTGTAGGTGATGGTGATTTGGGGACAAGTATTGGTGATGACCATCCTGTATCATTTACTTATGATGCAACTTTGGCTACAGCAGATGGTGGACTTTATGATCCAACATCCCAGACTTCTGGTCTGGGCGGTACCATCACAGTCGACATGCTCGCTGATGGAAAAGTCGAGTGTTCCTCCTGTCACGATGTTCATGATGATACCCATGGTAATTTTCTACTTATGTCAAATGACGCCAGTGCTCTGTGCCTCACCTGCCATAACAAATAGCTACTACTCCGTGGCATAAAAAGAAAGAACGTCCATCTGGGCGTTCTTTCTTTTTATGCCAAAATGCTAGATGATTTATTTGTTATAAGCTGATGCCGGATCTTTCATCTCAGCGAGCTAATCGGCGTTCCTCGTCATATGACATAGCCCTTTTCAACTAATAGCTCAGCCGTAAGAATTGCCCCCCC
>JABIFX010000138.1 GCA_018650445.1 Fidelibacterota bacterium | reverse complement strand
GTAAATGTGACAATCAAGACATTCTATTCCCTCGTGAATGGAATTATCCAGATCATCTTGAATGATGGTCTCCATTTCACTGGTGTCATGACAATCAATACACTGGTCACTATCGATAGATTCAAATTCATCATCCTGCCCCAGGGCCGGAATCACAAGTACGAACAAAAGTAGGGTGAGGATGGAAAGATAGACTTGGGTAGGTCGCATAAGGTTTATAACCCTCTCAAAATGTTGGTCAAATACATGTTATTTCAGTTGAATTCTTTCACCCGGTACATCCGTGGGAAAGCTCAGATCATCATCATGACATTCCACACATGAAGGCGGGATGTCATACTGATCGTCTGTATGGCATTCATAGCAATCAAATTCTATATGTTCATCGTTAAGTATCAGGCCCGTGGCTGCATGATCAAATTCGTCAACTTCGAAGTTTGTGTGGCAATTTGTACAAGTAGGATCAAGTGCGGTGATGGGCTTTGTGCCCTCATGGCAGGTAATACAACTCAAAGACTGATGAAATTGCTTTAGTTCAAAACCTGTTCTGGCATGCGTAAAACCATTGGAGGGTGTCGAACTATGACAGCTTTTACATCCCTCTTCCTTGACAGTATCGTGACAAGTACTGCAGGGATCATGATGAACGGCCAGAGACTTCACAACATCTGCAGCTACAGGAGTGTAGTTGTGGCAGGTGGTGCAATCGGTCTGCCTGTGGCAATTCTCGCATTTGAATCTATACAATTCCACATGTTCTTTATGTTGGAATGAAACCGGTTTTTGATCACTCCCTGGTGAGACAAAATGGAACACTTCAGGTACAATTATTTCCTCATGATGATGAGCCAAAATGTCGGTGGCATCCAGACTTTTCCGAAGATTAAAACGAAATTTCTTTTGGATATGGCAGGTTTTACAGACTTCGTCCCCGGTCCAACTCTGGTGACAATTCAGACAATTTCGGTGGTAAGCTCCATTAATGGTAGGCATGGTCATGGAGGCATTCTCTTCTCCACTCACGTGACAGTCTGCACAAGGTTCATAAACGCCTTCAGAACCATGGTGGTGACAGGTGTTGCACCCTTCTCCCATGGCTGTCATATCAGCGTGAAGTTTGTGATCAAAATGCACTGGTTCAAAAATATTTTCCAGCGTCCCGATCTCTATTTTATCAGGAATATTGTCTGTCTTTGTCGTGGTCTGGCCAATAACTAATCCAGCCATGACTCCGAGAAGAAGAAAAGCCGCTCTGACTCTCATTGGGATATCCTTCTATTTTTCAGGTGCAGGATGAGCAACTTCCTTGATACGGACTGCATAATCAAAGGGCTTATATGTTGGAGAATCTGAATTGTGACAAACGGTACAAGTTTTCTCAGTGATTGTGATGAGATTTACAGATTCACGTGTGATAGTACCAGCGGCGAGAGCAGCTTTAGTTTTCTTTGATTTATAGAGACTACCAGCACCATGGCAAGTTTCACAACCCACCCGACTGAGATCTTTGTTTTTCTTCACTGCTTTTTTGTTTAGGGGGTCTACTTCAAGTTGATAACCACTTTTTGTTCCCCAACCAGTCACATGGCAGGTGAGACATTCTGGTGCTTGCTCGGCAGCAACTTTCAATCCCATCTTTTTTGCGATAGCTTTGGCGGCATCTGTTTTCAAGGTTTCAAGAGATCCTGAGTGAGGTCCCTTTTCCCAGATCGAGTATTGTGATCCTACATCTGGCTTGCTATGACACATTTTACATTTTTTTGAACCGATATATTCTGCGGTTTTTGTTTGAGAAAAAGCCATCCCCACAGATAAGATTAACAACACAATAAGCATTTTTTTCATGATAAAGTCCTTTCAGTAAACCCAAATTATTGATTTTATTATTGATCTAGATTGTGATTGAGTGTGCAACATCATTCTCCCCGCACCCAAATACATGATTAAGCGCAAACTTAATTATAACAAATAATGTGCCAATCAGCATATATATAAGTGTCGAACATGTAGTCGAATCTTGGAATATACATAATTATTGTAGCTAGTAATATTAAATACTTAACCCGGTATAGTGCATGTATATGACAAAGCCTGCATAAGTGTATAGTGGTGGATACAAAACATGTATCATAGCAAATATTAGTAAAAAAATAACACTATGTAAAACAATATGCTTAATACATGCTAAAAGGCAGTTATATTCACTGTGGCATTGTTCGTGTATATTAATTTTGAAAGAGGGGCAATTATGAAAGTTGGAATCGCATCAAATGACGAGCACTCAATAGCATATCATTTTGGACGGGCGAAGGGGTTTATCATCGCGGATGTGGTCGAGGGAGAAATTAAATCAAAGGAATATCGATTAAATAATTTTTCGCATCATAGTCATCAGGGAAGTCATGAGCATCAGGGAAACCATAATCACTCCCACACCAGAATTCTCTCCTCCCTAAAGGATTGCGATGTGGTCATTTCGCGGGGCATGGGGAAACGCATTTATGATGATCTCAGAGACGCCAATATTGAAGCAATGATTACCGACATTGCTGAAGTGGACGAAGCCATAGCAGCATATCTTGCTGGCACATTGGTAGATAATCCTGAAAAGGGGTGTGTCCACTAACAGATCTCACCAAAGGGTGTGTAACATGTCAGATTTGACTCATTTATCTCGCGAAGAACTCCTGGGTATGTTGGATGACTTTGCTAAAAACTGGCTGGCCCATGATGGTCTCTGGTTTCGAGCTATAGAGTCAAAACATGGTATAGATGCAGCTATCGAGTGTGATATAGAAGCCTGGCGACGATTTACTGTCATTGAAGCCAAGCGTATCATGAAGAGACATAGCATCGAGGAAAACTCAGGTTTGGAAGGCTTGAAGAAAGCCTTGGGTTACAGGCTGTACGCACACTTGAACAAACAGCGGATCATTGAAGAAACTCAAGACAGCTTCCTCTTTGAAATGCAGGAGTGCCGGGTTCAGGTAGCTCGCGCCAGACATGGTCTCCCTGATTTTCCCTGTAAGTCAGTAGGGATTGTTGAGTATACAGAATTTGCCAGAACCATTGACCCACGAATTATCACCTCCTGCGTGAGCTGTCCCCCAGATTCCCACCCGGATACCTATTATTGTGCCTGGAGATTTTCGCTTCATACCTAATCAATGACTTCAATGGGATGTAAAAATAGCTTGCAATAGAGGACAATAATAATCATCTTTAAACTGTAACACTAACTTGACTTGAATGGGGTAATATAAAATGATCCAAATTACTGAAACTGCAGCTGAGAAGATCAAAGTTCTCATGAGTGAGCAGGAGCTCGCCGCCGAGGGTGGTCTTCGCATATATGCAAACTCAGGCTGTTGTTCAAATAGTTCATACGGAATGGCTTTAGAGAATAAGCAACACCCCGAAGACAATGTCTTCGATTCTCAAGGTGTCCGTGTCCTGGTCGATCCAGCAAGCTTTGCTCAGTTGGAAGGTGCCAGTGTTGAATACTACAAAGACGATAATGCTGAAGGCTTTACTATAATGAAACCTAAGGCACAGTCAAATTGTGGATGCGGTGGCAATTGCAACTGCGGAGGCAGCTGCAACTGTTAAGACCGTAACTCTCCTCGAACAAGACCCTGGCTCATCACCAGGGTTTTTTTTTGCCCAGACTTACCGGGGATATCACAATTTGCTGCAGAATCGAAATAAGAATCATCCCCAGATGATTAAAATGTTAACTTAGCCAATGCAAATTACACCTCAGCTCGATGAGATATTGAGTTTACTCGATAGAAATGTCTATTAGCCAGCATAGTTTACCTTGTTAGAGTGTATTTTGGTCTTAGCTTATCCTTATGTCGCATGATGATCAGAATCTTGACCAATATCCATGGATGGTCAATTTTAAAAAGAATCCAATCCCCGTTTTACTGAAGGCTGCACCTCTACCAGTTCGCTATCAACTGGTAACTGATATCCTGGAAGATTCTGCTTCTGAGGATTTTTTAGCCCTGCAGAAAAACCTAAGAAAGCATCAACCCAGACGAAAACTACTGGCAGAGCAGAATGCTGATGGATTATGGTCAATCGATGGCAGAACCTCTGGATTGAGTGAACCTCAGATTCAAACCCTTCAACTATTGAAACAACAAGAAGTATTACATGAACTCCTGGACTTTTCAGTAACCCATAAACAGGAAAAGGTCATGTTGGGTATGCGTGAGGTTCTGCGTAGCCTGGCTGAGCAAGAGCTCCAGCTAAGACTTCATCACCAATCCCAGGCTATCTTTCTTGCGGTAACCTATCAGCTGGAAGGTAATCCCATTATCAAGCAGCTGATCAGAGATATCATTGCACGGCAAAATTCAGATGGTGGCTGGTCCAGCTTACCTGATGAAAGTTCATCCTGCTATTGGAGCAGCTTATTTTTCATATGGACCGTGGGACAATCGGAGAAATTTCGTGAGAATCGTGCCATTAAGAAGGGGTTTAAATATATAGAAAGTAAAGTCCTTCAGGAAGGTGAGAGTACTCTCCTTCCCGGTATGCAAGTCTGGGGTACACTCATATCAGGAACCAGCGGGTTAAGCATCATCTCTGGAGGTACCCTAAGGTATTTGGAAACCATCAAATTAATCGATGGGAAAAATAAGGACCGCAAAACCTACAAATTGCTTGATTGGCTCATTGATGCCCAGCTAAAGACGGGCTTATGGCCCAGTATAGTCAGCCGAGATAAACAAGGTGACTTTGGTGTTACTTTGCGTGTCCTAAAAGTTTTGAAACATTTCCAGACACAACGTGTTAAGGAAACACTTAAGTATGATTCAGATTTCTAATTTAGAAAAAATATATTCGGAGTAAACGATGACAGATATAATTCCCTCAACCGCCTTTCCAGTAATGCCCCTGCGCAATACGGTACTATTCCCTCAGCAGGTTATACCACTCTATATCGGCCGAGAACGCTCATTAAAACTATTACGTGAATTGCCCTCTGGAAAGAAGACAATTGTTGTAGTGGCCCAACGAGAAGGATCGGTAGAGAATCCAGAAGCAGGAGATCTTTTCGATGTGGGAACCACCGCCTCTGTCATGAAGATTTTGGATATGCCAGATGGCAGCCAGAGTGCCATCGTTCAGGGTGGGGAACGTGTACGCATAAAAGGCTACTCCCAGACGGATCCGTATTTCAAGGCCAGTATCGAAGGTATCGAAGAAATCTATGATGCTGATCTTGAAACCGATGCCATGTCTGCAAATATCCGGACCCTCTTCCGCGAGCTTTCAAAAGTTGCTGACTATATCACCCAAGAGCACATCTCACTACTCTCCAATATCCAGCATCCCGCCCGTCTGGTGGATCGTGCTGTTTCCATGATGCAGCTCTCCAATAGTGAAAAGCAGGATATTCTGGAGGAAACTGATGTCACAGAGCGATTGAAGAAGGCCACTGTCCTCATCAATCGGGAGATACAACGCCAGGAAATTGGCGAGAAAATTCAGACCGAAGTTCAGGAAGAAATTTCCAAGAGTCAGCGTGAATACTTTCTAAGAGAGCAGATGAAAGCGATCAAGAAAGAATTGGGCGAAGATGATCAAACCCTGGAAATCAAGGAACTTGAAGAAAAAATTCTCGAAGCAGGTATGCCTGAAGAAGCACTGAAGGTAGCCAATAAAGAAATTGATCGTCTCCAACGAATTCCCCCATCATCTCCTGAATATACAGTCTCGCGTACCTATCTGGATTGGCTGGTTGAGTTACCCTGGAGTAACGAAACTGAGGATCGAGTAGATATTCAAGAAGCCCTGAATATTCTAGATCGAGACCATTATGGATTAAAACGGGTCAAGAATAGAGTACTGGAATTCCTGGCAGTTCGGAAACTCAAAATGGAGCAAAGTCCTGATGCACCCATCAAGGGACCCATCCTTTGTTTTCAGGGACCCCCTGGAACAGGTAAAACCTCTCTTGGTAAATCCATCGCAGATGCTCTTGGAAGAGAATTTATTCGTATCTCTCTAGGTGGTGTACGTGATGAAGCCGAGATTCGTGGTCACCGTCGCACTTACATCGGTGCTTTGCCTGGTCGCATTATTCAAGGATTGAAAAAGGCTAAAACGCGTAATCCTGTGTTTATGCTGGATGAAGTTGATAAGCTGGGAACCGATTTCCGAGGGGATCCAAGTTCTGCACTCCTGGAGGTACTGGATCCAGAACAGAACCACTCTTTTAGTGATCACTATCTAGAAGTTACTTTTGATCTCTCCAAGGTCATGTTTATCGCCACGGCGAATTGGCTGGATCCAATTCCCGGACCTCTCCGTGATCGTATGGAGATGATTGACTTCCCCGGATACATTGAAGAAGAGAAAATCCATATCGCCAAATCGTATTTGATTCCAAAGCAGGTTACTGAACATGCACTGGAAGAAGAGCAGATAACCTTCATGGATACTGCCATAGGTGAAATCATTGGACGCTATACCTATGAAGCAGGTGTTCGAAATCTAGAGCGTCAGATTGCCAATGTGTGTCGTAAGGTCGCCAGGGAGCGAGCTGAGGGGAATGATAAACCTCGTCGTATTACCAAGAGCAGTATTACCAAATTGCTAGGTCCACCAAGACGTCATAGTGAGATTGCTGAACGCATGTCAAACTATGGCATCGTTATTGGTCTGGCCTATACAGCTGTAGGTGGTGATATTCTGTTTATTGAAGCCATGAAAATGGAAGGCAAAGGAGGGTTGAAACTCACTGGTAAACTTGGTGATGTGATGAAGGAATCTGCCCAGGCTGTATATTCATATATTCGTTCAAATGCAGAACTTTTTGATATCGATCCAGATTTCTATAAGAAATGGGATATCCATGTGCATATCCCGGCTGGCGCAGTTCCAAAAGATGGACCATCCGCAGGGATCACACTTTTTACTGCCATGATTTCCCTACTTACAGAGCGCTTGGTGAAAAGCAATCTAGGTATGACCGGTGAGATTACACTCCGTGGGGCAGTCTTGCCCATTGGCGGAATTCGTGAGAAGGTTATGGCTGCCAATCGTGCTGGCCTGACAACCGTCATCTTGCCAAAGAAGAATGAAGCTGATCTGGTCGATCTACCAGAAAAAGTAAAAAAAGAGATGGACTTCAAATTTGTAGAGCAAATTCGTGATGTCATTGAGCTTGCCCTGGAACCAGCAGACGGAAAATCTGCAAAGAAGGACAAAGTTAAAAAAGCCAGTTAGGAGAGAAAATATGCGTTGTCCCAAATGTAATGGATATATGAAAAGTATCGAGTATGAATATGTCCAGGTTGAACGCTGTACGAAGTGCTATGGGATCTGGTTTGATAGATTTGAACTACAAGATCTGAAAACGCTCTCTGGCTCAGAAGTCATTGATATGGGTGATCCAGATGTTGGTAAACAACAAAATCAGAATAAAGACGCGAGCTGCCCTCGGTGCGAAATAGCCATGATCCCAGAGGCTGACAAGCGGCAACCACATATACATTATGAGCGTTGCCCAGATTGCAAAGGTGTTTACTTTGATGCTGGAGAATTTAGAGATTACAAAGAATTGACCATTGGTGAGTTCTTTAAATCCATGTTTAATCGAAACAGTTAGTTAATATCATATCTTCCAGGCCAGGATTCGAATCCTGGCCTGGAGAAATTCCTCGACAATCAAATTACCCAGAGGACTTTATGGATCAGTTCACCACTTTTCTGAAGGATCAATTTAGTCGGCGCCAGACCGGTCCACTTTTTGGTGTGGGAATCGCACTTATCATTATTGCCATATTCATCGGAATCAGTGATAACCCACCGGGTATTGGTCTGACCTATCTGGGTCTTGTATTCATATGCTTCAGTATGCTCCACCACTGGCGAAATGCCCGAGATTTTGGAACCCTCCTGGCAGTAGCTATTATTAGTTTTCCAGTCATGATTTTAATCCACAATATCTTTGATACTATAAATACTCAAATTGGTGTGGTTCCCGTGGTGAATCAATTGTTAAGTGGTATCTCAGTTATGGCATTCGTAGGTGGTGTACTCGTAGCCCCGGCTGTGTCACTGGTTGCCACGCTTGGAGGCTTGTTTTACTTGTTGAAGAAACACCTGACTTAAGTTAGGTGTCATTGTGAACCATAAGCATTGAAAAAAAAAGGCCCCGGAAATCCGGGGCCTTTTTGATATATCTAAACTTCGGGACTAGAAATGAAGCTTCAGTCCAAAGTTCATGAAACGTGGTGTACCCAGGAATACTTCAGCTCTTGAAGCTGAGTGACTGGCACCACTTGAGAAACCGTTATATTGGCTATTATCAACAGCATCTTGAACATAAGTAGCATCAAGTGCATTGAAAACGTGACCAAACAGTTGGGCATTGATTCCAGCGATCTTTGGAAGATCGTAGGTAACATGGAGATCCATTTTGGAATAGCCAGGAGCATCCCAAACTTGAACACGATCTGCAGTGGCTAATTCTTCCGCGCTGAGCGTTCCATCATCATCAGCATCATCAATCTGACGACTATCAGGACTCCAGTCAGCATAGTTATTATCGTAAATACTATAAATAGCTTGAACTCTCAATCCCTTGATGGGCATCAGTGTAGCACCTAAGACATAAGCTGTCTGTGGCATATCACCAACTTTGAGATCTTTCAGAGCGTATCTGTATTCACCTAATATTTCACCGGCTTCGTTTTGGTAATTACCATCGGCATCACCAGTAAACTCCCAGCTACCGAAGCTTAATGAAGCATCGACGCGGAGCATTTGCATAGGCTGTACAGAAGCTTCCACTTCAACACCCTTATGGTTCTGATTGACACCAGTCAAGAAAATAACATCGGTATCACCACTTGAACCCTGGCCACTAGTTACTGCCTTAGTGAGGTTACGATCTTTCCAATCAGTATTGTATCCATTGGCAGTTATAGCAAACATTTTTGCCTTGTAGTTGACACCAACCTCGGTGCTAGTGAATTTCTCATTAGCAGGGTCTGCAGCAACTGTACCATCAAAATAGATGACATTATCCATGATTGGTGGTTTTTCAACATAACCAAAATTACCAAACACGTTGAAGTTATCGGCTAGATGGAACATACCGCCACCCTTGACCTGCATGGCACCGATAGCATCAGACTTGACAACTTCTTGCTCAACTGTAAAGAGATCCTGATAGGAGTATTTGATGGATGAGAACCCGGCCATACCATAGGCATTCAAAGCACCTGCAGTATAACTGGCCTGGGCAAATCCACCAATCCAGTCAACAGTAGTTTCACTGTGATAATCAATGTTGTCACCTAGTACAACCTTATAGGAATCACCATTGTTTACATTTGGATCAGAGTCATCTAAGTAATAGTCGCCACCCATAAGATCACGGACTTCACGTGTGTGCTCAATTCCAGCAGTACGCCAATCGATACCAACCTGAAGTTTCAACATGTCACTCATGTCAAAATTCAATTTGGAGATCAGACCAATGGTGCTCTGACGGTTAATGCTATTACGCAGGATACCAACAGATTGGTTATTTCCTGCTCCGTGTGTACGAACTAGGGCAGTTTTGTCAACATAAACTGTATCATCACTACCTGAGTTATAGTCAACTAGAGTGTTCCAATCCCTTGTCCAGGGACCATCACCATAGTAGAATTTGTAATCTTCGCCACCCAGATTGCCATTGCCATCCAAGGTTGGAATTTTACCATATGTACCTGTACCACCACCTGATCCACCTGACCAATATGCAACTGTTGAAAGTCTCATTTTTTCAGAGAGATTCAGATAATGGTTCAAATTCACCAGAGGTTTGTGGAAGTAGTTTTCACGTTCGTTCAAGAAATTAGGATCATGTCTTTCAACGTTACGTTCACCATACATATACCAATATTGTTCGCCTTTATAATCAGAACTGATATCAGCTACATTCTGATTGAAAAGATGTCCAACATCGGAACCATCGGAATCCAAAGTGAATTTATCTACATATGCATCCCAATCAGCAGCGTCCACACCATCTTTAGCTATTTCTTCAGCAAATTCTTTATCATAGGCCATGACATTCTGTTTGTAAAGATTCTGACCATGACGCTGAGGAGCACCAATAGCATATAGTTCAAAACGGTTGTCTGAGTTAACAGCATAAGATGCACCAAAATAGTAAGCCCATGCATCAGTCCAGGTCTTGTCGACGATTCCTTCACCAGTTTTGCGAACGATAGTTCCGCTTAAGGCAAATTTATCAGCAATCAAACCTGTGTTGTAATTAACAGAGGTTTTCAGAAATGAACCGGAACCGGCTTCCTGTTTGAAACTACCACCTGAGGCAAGTTTTGTTGGATCAGTAATGATATTCATGGTTCCACCAATTGAAGGTGTTGCCAGGTTAACAGCACTGAGTCCACGTTGCATCTGGATTGAAGATGTGGCATCGCCAACACCATCCCAGTTTGACCAATAGACCCAACCGTTTTCCATATCATTCTGAGGCACACCGTTAATCATAACGGCGACATTACGCTGGTTGAATCCACGCACGTTGATACGAGCGTCACCAGCACCACCACCCTGATTGGTGGCATATACTGAAGGAGTTGTATTAAGAACAAGTGGAATATCCTGTGAACCAAGACGTACTTCCATCTGTTCTTTTGAAACATTTGAATAAGCAACAGGAGTATTGGCATCTGCACGAGAAGCCAAAACTTCCAAGGCACTCATTTCGAGAGCCTGGCTTGAGAGTGCAAAATTCAAGGTTGTGGCTATCCCACTTGCAACCTGTGCACTCATTGTCACTGATTCATAACCAATGACTGAAGCTGTGACGGTATAATTACCGGCTGGAACACCTTCAATAACAAAGGCACCTGATAGATCTGATGC
>JABIFX010000140.1 GCA_018650445.1 Fidelibacterota bacterium | reverse complement strand
TAAAAAAAAATACACAACAAATAATCTCTACAACATATGACAAAAAGTTGACCGCCGGTCAAGTTTTTGACGGTTGTAATTAGAAAGGTGCATGATTGAAGAGGGGTTTCCAGGAAACGTTCAAGGAAAATAACAATTGATAACGACATTTGCTGTCTCTTTAAAACCGATGTTATGGATCCAGAGTAGGAGAATCATAACATGGGAAATAAGCGCGAACTAAAACGCAAGCCTCCAAAAACGATTACACATGTCAAAGGAGCTTTAGACCAATTCTTTTTTGACATGGACAATCTTCAGAATGATCCAATATTTGGGATTAGTCCGGAATCAGGTTATTCATTCCTTAATCAGTTGCTTGTTGGTAAACATGCCCCCCGATTTTCTATCATCTCTGTTCCTGAAAAATACTGGACCACCGCTCTTGGGGCTTCAATCATAGCAGAGTTATCCATTCGGAATAATCGATCAATTGGGTATTTCTCGCTGAGCATTTCCAGCTCATATTTTACAGGTGTTCTGCTGAGTATTGTGGCTGACGTTGATCTTCATCTCATGCGATCTGGTAGATTGCCTAGCGAACGGTGGCCAGATTTGAGTACAGCCAGCAGAGATCTGGTTGAGACGGAAATGTATATCGATGATGCTCGTCCCCTAACTATCAAAGTTTTTCGCAGGCAAGCGCTAAAGATGATGGAGAAATCGAAAATTGACCTGTTCGTTATTGATAGTCTTCAATTCATTTTATGCAAAAAGTATCATAGCAATAAGGCTCATAATTACCAAAAGATCTGTAAGTCACTGAAAAATATCTCCGAAGAATTGAATGTATCCATCTTGCTCATGTCGGAATTCTCAGATGAATATGATGCTGATGATTTTAGAACAGCCAGTGATTGTACAGAACTTGCAAGCCTTCAGGGATATACGCGTATTGCAGATGCAGAGTTGTGTTTGATTCCAGGTGAATCAGTTAAGGACGGCCGTCTGTTCAACCTTCATCTGTACGAAAACTATGATGGATTAACGGGAACTATTGAACTGCTACGGAACAATTCAGGAGGAGGTTTCAAAGATCGTACACAGCAACCTATCCAGTTAACTGACTCTTAGCAGAAGCCAATCCTACCCAAATTATTTTGGTCTGAATTTTCACTCTCGATGAAGCAATATTTATCAAGATCTCTCTGCTTAAGAATGCGGTTCTTACTTACTCTAGAAGCCGCCTCAGTTGCGGCGTTTTGCACAATAATCTGGATCTGTCCACCCGTTAATTCATAAGTCTTTGCCAATTCGGTGAAGTTAATATCATCTACTCCTGGAATGGAACCAGGTAAGTGAAGCCGCCACAACTGCTCACGCTCTGCTGCTCCAGGAATAGGTAGTTCCAATTTGAGGTGGAATCTGCGACTAAAAGCAGTATCAAGATTATCTCGAAGATTTGTGGTCGCAATCATTACGCCTTTCAGTCTTTCAAAGGCTTCCAGGAACAGATTCTTCATTGTGTTGTGCATTGCATCTACAGCAGAATCTGTGTTTTCGAGTCGCTGACTCAGGAATTGATCAGCTTCGTTAAACAGCAATACGGGTGGATTTTCAACTCTCCTCACTATTCGTTCAAAAGTTGCAAACATTCTGTTGACATTACGCTCGCTTTCTCCAACCCATTTGCTCTGTATCCGAGCCATGTCCGTAATGATCAGTTTCTTCCCTAAAGCATTGGCAATCGAACCAGCAGCGAAGGTTTTACCTGTTCCTGAAGGACCATGGAATAATATTAGTAAGCCCGGTTCTGATGATTGCTCATGGCCACCACTGACCTCAGCAGCTCCTTTATAAAGATTCCATTCCTGCAGGGTAGTATCCACATTATGATGATACTTTTGGATGGATGTATGTATTGTCTGTTTTAGATCAGGATCCAAAATGAGTTCATCCAACGTTTGGGTTGGGTCGAGAAGCGTAAAGAAACTATCATCTTTTAATATTTCCTTCAGTCTTTCATCATCATCAACGGCCTTTTGCATAATTATTCTTCGAGTGATATCCGGCATAACCCTGATATCATTTGAGCTAGTGGCGAAAACAGTCTCCATGGGAACTTCTATGAGTCCATTCTGCACCAATTTCCCTTCAGCATTCAAATACGATCGATTCCGATACATATCTTGATGTGATTGACTGATGACCTTCAAAATATCCTCCTGATCAGCTGTGCGCTCGTCTAAATCTGTTTTTACAAGATACATAAGGATGGTAGCATCCTCCTCCTCAAGAGCATATTCCTCGATCAGGTCATTCAGCGGTAAATCGATTTTTGTGATTGAGAGACGTTTCTTTATTCGAGATTTCCACTTCATAGCTGCAACCATATCGTTGGCAACATCCATCTCAATTCGACGTCCCTGCCTGCGAGCATTGAATTCATAAAAATTCAATTCGTCTAAAGAGGATAAGTAGGCGAACCAATCATCCAGGTATTCATCATTTGAGGAATAGGGTTTATCCAGGTTTGCTTCTGCCTGGCTTCCTTCACCTAAAAGAAAAGCCAAGAAATTC
>JABIFX010000181.1 GCA_018650445.1 Fidelibacterota bacterium | reverse complement strand
TCCTTCACCGCCGATATAATGGGTTTCATCTCCCCCATGTTATAAAGAGATCGACGCTTCTGAGGTGGAAATTCAAGACCAAACAGGGAGGCTGCTTCAAGATTCCAGTCTGTCATCTCAGCTTTTGGGCTATATCGAATCAGACACGCTGGAGATTTATCAAAAATCGTCCTAAACTTTGCCTCAGAATGCTCAACTCTTTTAAGTATTTTTGCCAGTTCTGCATTTGACCTCATCCTGTACAGCGTAAAACCTGCCAGAAGTGAGGCTATTAAAAAAGTCACAACCAGGGTTAAAACATGCATCATCAGGGCTGTTGCATCTTCCGATGACCCCGGCACAAGCTGCAACTCCCAGGATTGACCGAGCATTGTGAAATTATGTCGCCCAACTGCTGTTGGATTCTCAAAATTTTCAGGCTCACCTCTGAGATAAACCCGTTGACCTGACAAAATCACTTCATAATTGAAATCTCTAATTGAGCTATGAAAGCATTGAGAGACCAACTCTTCGATTTGAAATACACCGTTCACAAAGCCACTAATTTTATCATCAACAACAATGGGGAGATAGGTGGCGAAGCCATTACCTCCCTGAACTAGCTTGATGAGAGGCGAAGCAGTGTCGATCTGGTACAGGAGAGCTCTAGAAAACACTTTGGCCGCTCCTTTGTCTGCCTTTTTGACCAAATCGATTCCTACCGCAGGCAGATTGTTACTCAAAGGAGTTACCCACTGGATGATTCCATTTTCATCTATCCAATTGACAGCTTGAAAACCTGGGTACTCATGTTGGATGCGGAGAGCTGTAGTCCTGAACTCTGTTTCAGTCAGTGCAGGTTTTTGCTCCATGCGCTCGCGAAAGATATCTAAACGGGTTATTCTGGTGGTGAGGAAGTCATGCAGCCTGATTCCGACCTGCTCGGCAGTGACCTGAGTCTTAATCCCCAGCTTCTCACTATCCTGACCTGTGACATAGACAATGCCCAGGCTGCCAGCGACCAGAACACTAACAAATATGAGAATAGGGATATATATATGTTCTGATAATTTCATCTAATGTCTAGCTCAAGATTTTTTTTTGCAATCTTGAGCTAGACATTAATCATTTATGGCTATTTGCGAAAGAAAAATCTAGAAAAATTCTTAAGAATTAGGATTTTCCTTATGCGTTTATACGCGAAAAGTCCTTAATAAGTGAATTTACCACCTTTGAGGGGGAAGTTACAACTGAATGAGGGGCTTCCCCAAACGTCTGATAGCCTGGGGAAATTTCATATCACTTAATTTCCTAAAAATTAAGAAGCCTATTCACCTTGATCAGAAAAATGTTATCGGCTTCAAGATTCAGCAAAGATCCCAGATCTTCACCAGGGCTAAATCTCCAGGTTGGATCATATGCAGAGGCACCCCTGGACCAGACCAGGTACATAACTGATCCCGTAGAATACTCCCAGCGCAAGACTATATTTGAGGTCAACTCACTATAGTTAAAGTCCGAGTAAACATAAGAAATTGGTGAATAGTCCGCGATCCCATCCTGATCAATATCAACACCACTAAGCGCACCATTACCATCAAATGAGAGCAGATGGTCAGGCAGATCCTGAAAGCGTAGGTTGAAATCTTCCTGGGTGTGATCATCGACTCTACGATAGTCAAAAAAGTCCGCTCCCATAATAAATGCCTGAGCATAAGCTTGTAGTGAAAGCGTGGTACTAAGGGTTACATCTGCCCTGAAGGTGAGGGTGGTTTGGGCAAGTTTCATTCCTGAGAATATATAGTGTTGTTGGCTTGAGGCGTCTTCCATGGTTGTGATCCAGGCCCAGGTATCATCCATGAAGCGAAAATTAGGTCCCAGGGATAGGGAAACATTTTTCTTGGGTCGCCAGGTAAAGGATGGAGACATATTGAAACTGTGAACGCCATCCCAGCTATAAAAATAATTACCATTGACGCCAGCACTCAAATCACGCCGTCCATCTGTGTAGAGGTTGGTCCATGCATTCACGTTTTTTGAGCCACGTATGGACGGTCCACCGTGCAGATGAAAGGGTACAATACCTCCTGAATTGAAATTGATGCCTCCACCAACTCCCCAATTATTCTTAAGCGTAGCGTGGCCGTTTACATTGCCACCTACCCCTTTCGATTCTCCACCAAAGGTCCAGTTGGCCCATTGGTTAAAATTGATATTGTAGTTGAGAAATATGGCACCCGGCTCCCAATGTCGATATCCAACCCAGATAAATTCATTTACATTGTCCACGGACCTTATAAAGCCTAGGTCATTGACCTCAAGACCGGGACTTGTAGCCAGCACCCCACCAAACATATTTAACTTTCCATCAGATTTCCCCACGATGAATTTTCCACCCACACCCGATAAGGAAGTGGCCGAAGAATCGACGCTGAGGTGCTTTGCGTCTGGTCTTTGAAAATAGCGTGCGGGATGAAGTTGGGTTAACAGGATGGATTCTTCACTGCCCTTCACATGGCTGAATGCCAGCGCAGATTCAACAGAATAAATTCTATCTGATGTTTGGTGATTAAAATCGAAACCGCCAGTATAAGCTCTCTCTCGTAACCAATCCATGTTGGTCTCGTCTAGCGAACGCAAAGTTGCAGTAAATATTCCACCAATGGTTGTCAGTCCCCCTCGATAGTCCTGTTGAACACGGGTAAGGAGATAGGTCGTGGCAGGTTCTATAACATTACTGGATTCATGACCATCCTCATATGTAACTACGGCTTTTTCCTCAGCAGTTGCAGCGGACATAACACCAACGGATAGACCGTTATCCAATTTTCCAGTAAATTTACCTGCTGCCAGAATACGAGTAAATTCTGGAGTATCAACGGTTAGTGGTGTCCCACCATCATAGCTCACACCACCCTGAGGGGCTCTTCCAATTCGCCGCGAATAAAATAAGGTGTTTGAAGAATTGTCGCCATCACCAAACCCCAGAGAAAAGTTTAGAATGTTGCCACCTTCGATGAAAAAAGGTCTCTTCTCTCTAAAATAACTCTCAAACTCGGTAAGATTGAATTCTGCAGGATCGGCTTCAACTTGTCCAAAATCTGGATTAATGGTACCGGTAAAGGTGAGACCCAAATCGAAATTTTTGCGGATATCTATACCAAAGCTGGTGGAATTATCATATTGGCCAAATTCGCTCATCTCGGCATCATTGACACCGGAGCGTCCCAATATATAAGGAGCAATATATACTGGCTGTTCAGCCTCAACATTGGTCAGACCTGCGAGTTCTCCGTAATTCGAAACAAAACCCGTCTCCTCATGGGACCAATGATTCCAAATGGCCAGTTCATTATCATTTCGAGGAAATTCACGATAAACATTGAGACCCCAATTGAGAGATTCAGCACTATTAAAACGTAGTTCTCTAAAGGGAATAGCGAACTCTGCGGTCCATCCCTGGTCATCTATATTGACGTCCCCTTCCCATACAGCATTCCAGTCGAAATCTGCATTGTCATCATCGAAACGTCTTAAATCCTGCTTCACGCCAGCCGCATTGAGTCCAAAC
>JABIFX010000071.1 GCA_018650445.1 Fidelibacterota bacterium | reverse complement strand
CGAAAATAACACCCTTGCGGAATCCCGTGATGAGCTCCTCCCCAAACTCCTATCCGGAGATCTGCCAATAGCGAGCACGGAAGTAGCCTAATATGCGGAGAAAATACCACCTCAATTCTCCCCTATGGCCTAAGTTCGCAATTAATGGTGACAATGTTGATGGGAATATCCCGTCAACTCGGGTCAAGAGCTGGTCGCATCTGGTAGAAATTATCAATGAGGACGCCTTATTCGACCATTCCGATCAGGCTTTATTCAGAGGCCAACGCCATTCACATTGGGGGCTGACTCCCAGCATTGCTCGGTTGTCTGGTGCAGGGGTTTATGAGGATGAGTGGGCACAGAAACACTTGGAGAGCTTCAAATATTCTATCCGTGGCCGTACAAAAATCCCCGTTGCCCAAATGCCGAATGATGAGGATGTCTGGTCGCTTGGGCAGCATTACGGTTTATGGACGCCGCTTCTCGACTGGTCGCGCTCTCCCTTTGTGGCGATGTTCTTTGCCTTCAACGAACCTGATCCCAAAGATGAGAACCCGAAGAACTATAGCCGAGCACTGTTTTACATCAATAAGTCCAAGTTAGAAGAGTTTCTTACTACCGATATTTTTGTCAATCCGCTCAGCAGCGATCATGACCGACTGATCAGCCAGGACGGCCTGTTTACACTTTCGCCCAGTGGCCAAACGAGTCTGGAACTGGAAATTCTCAATGCGTTGGGCGAGAACGACATCAACATTGATGATGCCGAGGTATTGAAAGAGTACATCTTTAAGATTCATATCCCCATGGAAGAGGAGCAGGAGCGATTGCAGTGCATCAATGCACTAAAGCGGATGAATATCCATTATGCGAATCTCTATCCAGATATCGCGGGTTCTTCTTTGCACTGCAACGACCGGCTAACCGAAGATGTAAACAAGGAGTCTATTTTATGACCAATCACCTAAGCCTGAATGACCGAACCACAGAATTCCTACTCTACACCACCCCCGGTGGCCAGATTAAGGTTGAGGTATTACTCAACAATGAGACCTTGTGGCTGACCCAGGAGCGCATTGCTGAACTTTTTGGTGTGCAGCGACCGGCCATTACTAAGCATCTTAAAAACATCTTTGAAGGTCACGAGTTACAGGAAGAGGTGGTCTGTTCCATTTTGGAACATACCACTCAGCATGGCGCAATTGAGGGGAAAACACAGACAAGCCGGGTTAAGTATTACAACCTTGATGCAGTGATCTCCGTCGGTTACCGAGTTAACTCAACCCAGGCGACCCAGTTCCGCATCTGGGCTACGGCGCTTATCAGGGAGTACATCATCAAGGGTTTTGCCATGGATGATGAGCGGTTGAAGAATGGGCGCTTTTTTGGCAAAGACTATTTTCGGGAGCTGCTGGAGCGGGTTCGCTCCATTCGCGCCAGCGAGCGCCGCATCTATCAACAGATCACTGATATCTTTTCTGAGTGCAGTGTTGATTATGATTCCAAATCACCCGTCACGCGCAATTTCTACGCCCACGTTCAGGATAAGTTCCACTACGCCATCACCGGCCAGACCTCCAGCGAGATTATCTACCGTAACGCGGATGCCGATAAACCCTTGATGGGGATGAGCACCTATAAGAATGCACCGGCTGGCCGCGTTCTGAAATCGGATACGGTTATTGGGAAAAACTACCTATCAGAAAAAGAGCTTAAACAACTAGAACGCACGGTATCGGCCTTTTTTGACTATATCGAAGGCATTATTGAACGCCGCAACACCTTCACTATGGAGGGTTTTGCTGAGAGTGTGAATAAGTTCTTGGCCTTTAACGAGTATAAGATTCTGGAAGGCTATGGGCAGATCTCCCGTAAGCAGGCGGAGCAGAAGGCCTTTACTGAGTATGAGAAATTCAATAAGCAACAACGCATAGAATCCGATTTTGATCGTGAGCTTAAAAAACTGCTGCAAACAAAGGACGGTGACAAGTGAACGAAGAGCAACTGGAGGCGCATTGTCTGGAGTGGTTCCGCGAAGGCGGGTGGGATGTGCTGTATGGGCCAGACATCGCGCCAGACAGTACCCATCCACTACGTGATGATTATGCCCAAGTCATTTTAAGGGGCGATCTGGAAGTTGCGTTTACCCATATCAACCCACACCTGCCGCATGAGTGTTTTGAGCAGGTTTGGTCAAGGCTGTCCCAGCATGAAAGCCTGGATCTGGTTACCAACAATCGGGCATTTCATCGTCTGTTATTGCAAGGCGTAGCCGTTGAGTACAAGCAGGATGATGAGGTACATCACGATCACGCCTTTCTGGTCGATTTTGATCGATTGAGCAATAACCGCTTTGTTGCCATCAACCAATTCACCATCAGTGGGTCTAAGCAGCCGCGCCGACCCGATGTGATCTGCTTTATCAACGGCCTGCCTTTTGCGGTACTGGAGCTGAAAAGCCCCAGTGATGAGAATGCCGATATTTGGGATGCGTTTAATCAGCTTCAGACCTATAAGGATGAGATTAGCGATCTGTTTATCTGCAATGAGGCGTTGGTGATTAGCGATGGTTGGAATGCTCGCATT
>JABIFX010000088.1 GCA_018650445.1 Fidelibacterota bacterium | reverse complement strand
TTCAAAAAAACGATAGCGAGAGTTGTCAAGAGCCTTTGGACTGTTCCAATTAAGAAAGCCATTTATAAGATCTTCTAAGTAGGATATCCGAGTAGTTAGTTCATCGCGGGCATTTTTATCAACATTAACTTCTTTGTCTGTTGCCAGCAGGTTTGAGCAGGCGAAGTATTCTGCGAGAAGATTTATCTCTTTGTGGCGCAGCCCCTTTGCCAAATAAAGGATACCCTGGGAATCCGGAGGATTGAATGTGTTTAAAAAAGCTTCAACTTCTGTGTCAAGCCCGACATAACAGACGACAAGCCCATCAATTTCTGAGCTAGGTGGAACAAGCTGATCATCAGGTGAAACGTACAACCACTCTAATACTCTAAATGAGCCCGATTCAACAAATGCCCGTCTCGCGACTAAAGAATCATGAGGGAAGAACCGTTTCAGTTCATTGGCAATATTAAATTCAGTATATTCTTCTTTAATGCGATCATTGATTTTCGCTGGTATGTCTATAGTGCTGCCATGCCAGAGGTTATAGGCATCATTGTGCCCTCTAAAGGTGATTAAATTGTTTGCATCAAGAGTCTCTATTAATTCATTCTGACTATTGCTGCTACCCCCCGTATCAAGTGCAGTGGTCAGTGCAGAAATCATCTCCTTGGTGGCACTTAAACCAACGTCTTCACCATATAGTCCAAGCAGGCCAATTGAAGATATTATTCTCTGTAGAGCATCGGTTAACGATACGTCATCTTGTTTAATCTTAGATTCGGCTAAGAGTTTTGTAGCTCGGATTTTTAGCCATAATTCCGAATCTTCAGACTCAAGAATTGCATGTTCAAGATTCTTTTCTACAAAATGATAGAAATCTAAGATTGAGTAAGTTGCTTTGGGATTCTTCTTCAAGTGTGAGTTCAACGAAAATTCAGATTCCGAATTGAAGAAGGAAAAAATAGAGCGCTCATTTTGAGCATGTTTTTTGAAAAATGATACTATTAAAAGAAGGAGTAATGGGGATACTCGATAGCTTACGCTCAGAATCTTTTCTATCGTCTCAGTAGAGAGTTGGGAATTTCCTTTTAATAGTTGCAGATCACTTTCCGATGTAGGTGAAGATGGAAGATCAAGTGATTCAAGACGATCATAGATGATTTTGAGCGACTCATCAATAGAGTTAATATGGATGATATCAGAGAATCTACCCTGGATTTTTTTCCACTCATTCAGATATGTTGTGGGGAGCTTTGATACATACGCCATCAAACCTTGATGTCTAATAGTGACGAGGAGGAGCTGCCCTTTGGATCGATGGGCTAGTTCTGCTATCTGTTGTAAGATGTATACATCACCCTCATTGGGAAACTCAGCGGCGTACTCTAAGTATTTACCCATTTCATCTATAAATATGGCGATTCGCTTACCGCTCTTAAGCTGATCTTCGAGCCAATGGATAAGCTCAACATCTTGCTTCAAATCAAATACATCCTTTAACGAATCGTTTAGCGAAATATTATCGCCTACCAGAACGAATGTTTTATCATAATTCGCATGATTTGGAAGAGGTGTAAGTCCTGCTGATGTAAGCTTTTTCTGAAAAGTAACATTTACTGAGCCAGTGAGATATTGATGCATCAGCAGTGCCGTTGTGCTTTTTCCTGATCCATACGGACCCACAATAGCAAAGGCGTTATCATTACCCTCAGCCAGAATATTATCTTTGATGGTTGTCAGGGTTTTCTTTAGAGAAGCAGTAAGAATGATGCCCTGAATTTGTTCTGGATTTGAAGTGTCCCTGGCTAAATGGGTCGAGCGATTGAAAGAAATGTTTGTCATTAGGAGTGGCTATATATCTTTTTTAGAACGTCAATTGATGAAGATTCAACTTCGCGAGGCCTTAATAGTTGCTTAGATCCAGCTGTTGTACTAAACCTATAGGAATATTCATTTCGCAATCCAAATCCATGCAAATATTTAGCTAATAAGTTTTCAGAGAAATGAAACACTCTCGCCGGGGATCCTGGCGACTCTAAAATATCAGAGAAGGAGATACTACTGGGCCAGTTGTTTACTTCAAGAAACCTTAGGAGGCAATATGCAAAAATGTCCTCCGATATTTCACCAAAAGTGAGTTGCCTGAACTTCCATATGTGATCACCACCATCAGTACGATGTGTGAAAAGGTGAAGTTCTTTCAGAGGACATGACAATACAGCCTGCAAATCCTTCTCACGCTTGAGTACCGCCGACGAATAAGTTGCTAATAGTGCGGTAATATCTCTACTGAGTGTGGTTTGAGATGGCGATTGAAGTCCCTCGCTATCACACCAGATCAAAACGGATTCATTTAGCCGGGTTTTTGTAAATGTCTGCTTTGCATAAAGGTTAAAAAGGTAATACCAGAGACTGCTTTTTTGAGGATTGGTTGCCATAAGAAAATGGAGTAACCATATGGTATCGGTAGATTCAAGGAAGGGATCAGCGCCATCATTGAACACAATTGTTGCGATCTCGCTGACTCTGTGATTAGTCTTGCTTTGAAGTTCTACGAGGCGAGTTGTCTCAAGCCAATGTCTTACGGATTGGGCCATATTTTTACCCACGCCCATGCGCAGCATTAATTCTTCAGGCCTAAAAAGAATTTTATCGTCTTCCGCTACCAGGGGCAAGGCCTTGGGAATCCATGCATGCCTAAGAGGAAAGGTCTCATGTCCTGAGAAGTGGGGTGTTAGATGTTTATTTTCTGATAATTCCATAGACAAATATTATAGCCTTTGATGCCTGGATTCCTAGCGCGAGCTTCACTTGCAGCGGATTTAATTTGTGGAATCAAGCAGTTTATTTACATCTTTTTAACCAGCATTGTAATGAAAATCTAACGAAGCAATATTAAAGAGCATTTGGTTCTAACCAAGAGAATGTTACAATACTTTCCACCCATGAAGAATATTTATTTAGATAACAATGCAACCGCTCCTTTACTACCTGAAATATCAGAGTTTGTTAAGGACTTTGCAGAGCGTCAGCAGTCCAACCCTTCCAGCTCACACTCTAAGGGCCAGCAATGGCGCCAAGAAGTTGAAAAAGCACGACAGGATGTCGCAGCGTTAATTGGTTGTAGATCATCTGAGATTTTGTTCACATCGAGTGGTACTGAGTCAAACAATTGGATTCTTAGGGGCGTTTGTTTTGAGGCAGACAAGAAGTGTCATATTGTTACATCGTCGGTCGAACATCCGAGCATCGAAAGCACTTGTCGTTACTTGAGCGAGAGGGGTCATAAAGTCACGATTTTGTCTGTTAATGCAGAGGGACAGATCGACCTAAATACTCTTGAGAAGACATTCGATGAAAAGCCGGACTTGGTCTCCATTCAATGGGTAAATAGTGAAACCGGTGTAATTCAATCAGTTAACGAGATAGCCACTCTCTGTCAAGCTGCTGAGATTCCTTTTCATACCGATGCCGTCCAAGCTCTTGGCAAGATTCCCATGAACCTAGATTCCTTCCCTGTCAATCATGCCAGCTTCTCTGCCCATAAAATCCACGGTTTGAGTGGGGTAGGTGCTTCGTACATAGAGGCGGGGTCCCATCTAGACACTTTGATTAGTGGTGGCTCGCAAGAACGTGGTTTAAGAGCAGGAACTGAAAACCTTCTTGGTATTCTCGCCTTTGGTCTCGCATGTAAGTTGCGTAAAGAGCGACTTGAAAAGATTCGAACACATTTCAAGAAACTAAAGACGACCTTCCTTTCGCAGCTAAAAACCGATCACCCAGACATATCAGTTAATGGATCTATTGATCATTCGGTTGATAATTGTCTAAATTTACATATTCCAGGAATCGATGTAAGTGCTCTTTTAATGCGGATGGATATGAAGGGTATATATTTCTCCCAGAACTCTGCCTGTCATGGACAAAGCATCTCACCCTCAAGTGTGCTCAAGGCAATGGGGTTGAGTTCTGACCAGGCGTGGTCTAGTGCTCGATTTAGTTTTTCTGAATTGAATTCTGAGGATGATATAAGAACTGCAGCTAACCTTATTTCAAAAGAGATCTCTAAACTTAAAGGTTTTTTCATAAGCCAGTGAATACCGTAGCATTGTGCGCCCAGTCTGCCTCAATGACTACTTTTCTCATATCTTTTTTCTAAATACTGATTACAAACGAAACCCTGTCACCAAGGTTTAATTCACATCCGTATGGTTGATTATCTACATATCCAACCCACACGCCATTGTCTCCCTCTTGACAGTCTCTTAGCCAAAATGATTCGTGACCAATACAAACCTTTCCAAGCATGTGTTCGTTATTCCCTGCAGAAGCCCATTGGAATTCAGGCA
>JABIFX010000123.1 GCA_018650445.1 Fidelibacterota bacterium | reverse complement strand
TTAGTGTTATCCATTGTATTGTTGAGTTCATTTTACTCAAATGTTGTGGCCAACGGAGTATGTGTGGTCAATGCCGAGACAGGCACCTATTTCAGACTGCTCTCAACCCATGTTGATGTGGTTGTAGAAAACCAGGTTGCCATCATTACAGCTTCACAAACCTTTAAGAACGAAACCGGATCCAGTCAAAACTACAAGTATGCCTTCCCCTTGACTGAAGAAGAATCTGCCATTGGTCTACGCTGGTTTGTAGGTGGTGTCTGGAATGAAGCTGTGATTGAACCCAGCCCACAGGATACAACCCTGCCAGGTGGAGGCGGTGATTCAAACTATCAACTGGAAGCGTATCTGGGTGAAACCCCCCTTTTCTTCGAAATTGAAGACCCCGTTGCCAATGATTCCGTCGTCGTAGTAGAGCTCAGCTATGTGAATTTGCTGCAATATGAAAATGGCAATGTTTACTTCTCCTATCCCAATGACTACTCATTGATTCAATCGGCCTACCTCGATGCCCAGGAGATAAGCTTTACCCTTAATTCGGTACGCTCAATTGATGATCTCGTCTTATCCAGCCACTCCGCTGATTCCTCGTCCAATGATGGGCATCTCGCCTATCTGGAGTGCTCAGAATGGGAAACTCCAGCTAGTCAGGATTTTGAGATTCAATATATGTTGAGCCTGGATGAATTAGGCCTGTTCGGGCTAAGTACCTTCCTGCCAGACTCTTTGGTACCAGACCAGGGAGATCATGGATTTTTCGTTTTTGTAGCCGAGCCAGATCCAGAGAATGATACAGATGTTATAAACAAAGTGTTTACCCTTATCATTGATAGATCCGGAAGTATGGGTGGCAACAAAATTATTCAAGCCCGTAATGCAGCCACATTCATTATCAACAATTTGAATCAGGGTGACCGGTTTAACATTGTTGATTTCTCCTCGGATGCGACGGAATTTCGAGCGGGACACGTTGATTTTACTCCTACAAATCAGGAAGCAGCGGTTCAGTATATTGCGGGGATAAATGCTGGTGGTGGCACCAATATTTCTGAATCCTTTGGTGTGGCCATTCCAGATTTCGCCGCTGCCAATGACAGTACGGCAAATATCATCATTTTTTTCACCGACGGGCAAGCAACCCAAGGCATCACAGAGACTCAAGGAATTCTAAACCATGTAGATCAATTGACTCAGACTGCAGAGACCGAGTTGATGATTTTTTCATTTGGCATTGGTGAATATGCCAATGAGCAACTGCTTACCATATTGGCTGCCAGCAATAATGGTTTGGCAGAGTTTTTGGGGAATGATGAAGTAGAGGATCGAATAACTGCATTTTACTTAAGGATAAGAAACCCTGTCCTGCTCAACACATCTATGAGCTTTTCCCCGGATGTGATCGCAGAAGCCTTTCCATCACCCCTGCCCAGTTTGTATCAGGGACAACAGATGATTGTAGCAGGACGTTTTAACCAAGCTTCGACAGTAGATATCACACTTGAAGGTGAAGCCTTTGGGCAACCAGTTTCTTATAGCTATGGACTACCTTTGCCTGATTCAGCAAATGTGAGCTATCAGTTCCTACCAAAAATCTGGGCCAAAAAGAAGATTGAAAATTTACTGATTCAATTCTACAGTCTACCTGAAGGTTCACCAGAAGCCGAAAGTCTCAGAAATGAAATAATCACACTGAGTTTAAATTTTGGAGTAATAACACCTTTTACCAGCTTTGTAAGTAATCCAACTAGTTTTGATGAGATTGCAGATTCAGAACCAGGAGAGCTTCAGGGATTCGAGTTAATCGGAAATTACCCCAACCCCTTTAATCCAAGCACCACCATCATGTTCAGAGTTGAGTCTGATGTCAACCGAATAGCGACAGTCAAGATCTACAATGCACTGGGCCAGGTAGTCAAGATCCTTTATACATCCATTTCGTCTCCGGGTATCTATGAAGTGCATTGGGATGGCCGATTGGAAAATGGTCAGCTCGCACCATCGGGCAGCTATTTTTATCTGGTTGATTTTGGAGACACCATCCTGGGTGGTAAGATGACCTTGCTGAAATAGAGACCAGATTTCTGGCAAACATTAGGGGTGATTAATTGAGAAAAGCTGTTAAAGCCAGCCTCATCATTGGCATCATTTTCGTGTCCACAACCCTGGGCTCACCAAAACACAAAATGGTGGCAGCAGGCGAGACTTTTCGACTCAGAAGCGACCCCATTGTTGTTACCAGGGATGATCAAGCCATTGCGTTTAGGGTCGTAGAGGTCGGAACCGAAACGGTGGTTGGCTATTATTCAAATGGTGAGAGCAAAACCTTTGATCGGGCTGACATTAATATCATTAACGAAATCAAGCTGGACCATGTGCCTTTCGCTGTTTTTGGGGGCCTGATATTTGGCGCTGCTGGGGTGATGATGAGACCTGATGAAGAAGACCCCTTGGCCAACCGGACCCTGTGGGGCGGTTTTTATGCCGCCATCGGTGCTGGTCTGGGCTATACCTTTGCTATTACCACTTCCGGACTATACACCTATTATTTCAATGAGGAGCTGTATTCAAAATACGCAATTGATCTCTAAGAACTGAGCTGGAAATTCAAATTGATGAGAGAGGGGACATTCAGTGCTGTTTATACTAGGTAAAGCGATAATTATAGTTGGATTCATAAAATGGATGCGGGAAACCAATGACCCCCTTCAGTGTGCTGGCATTTATACCGGTGGTGCGTTTTTGGGGAGTCTCCCTAACAGTTTTTATAATCAGGAAGGATATAACTCATGATGGAATCAAACGTATTCCAGAGAACCACCACAACTGACAAAATTATATCAGATGCAAAATACAATTTGACCATCGGCGCCGTCTTGTTATGGGGCTTTCTTGTCAACTGGATCCTGGTGGAAGCCGTTGATCCGGAGTTTCTCAGAAGTATAAACATATACCTGTTTCTCGCGTTATAC
>JABIFX010000164.1 GCA_018650445.1 Fidelibacterota bacterium | reverse complement strand
TCAAGCCTAAATTAGCAGGAAGTAAATAATTGGAAAAATCAAAGCTATTACCCCTCTCAATTTTCATCTTTCGAAAAGGATTAGGTTCCATTTTTGTAGGGCTGTCACTCCTAGCCCTGTCTGCACCAATTATTCAATCAATATTTGATTTTCCCAGTGGGGAAGGTATTTATGGGCTCCTCTCACCAATTTGTCATCAGTTTCCGACAAGATCCTTCTGGGTAACAAATAGACCAATGGCTCTATGTAGTCGCTGTTTTGGTGGATATTTAGGCCTAGGAATTGGCTTGTTGTTGATAAATACACAAATCAGATATTTGAAATCGCTTGCTTTGGGCATTCTACTCATTATCCCCGGTATTGTCGATGGCTCGGTTCAGCTCTTGACACAATACGAAAGTAAAAACGCTATTCGATTTATTCTTGGCTCTATTGGAGGGCTTGGATTATTCTTCATGTTTTTTCCCTTTGGATCAAATTCAACAAATAAGAAAGGAACAAAATGAAACAGACTATCAAAGTGTTGGTCATAATCATTATGACTTCACTTGCAGTAGCAGGGACTGTCACTGTGCCAAATGGTTCAGTTATTCCAGTTAAGACAACAAATCAGCTATCTAGTGCACAATTGATGTTGGGCCAGGAGGTTATTTGTAGCGTTGCTCAAGATGTAAAAATTGAGGGTCAGGTAGTAATTAAAGCAGGTTCTCCAGTATATGGTTCTGTCCAAGAATCGAAGGGCGGCCAAATGGCGGGTATCGCCGGCTCAATAATTATTGCTTTAAACTCAGTTGTGGCTGTTGATGGAACAAATATCGCAATTACTGGGTCGTTTTCAAATGCCGCAAAATCCGAGGTTGGTGGGACAGTCGCAGTTGGTGTAATACTTTGTCCCCTTGCTCTTCTGAATACAGGAGACGATGGAGTAATTCCTGTTGGCATGCAGGTTCGAGCCATGACAATGGGTACTTTTGATATTCTTGTTGAGTAAGCTCTAAGAGTTGAATCCGCAATCAGGGGAGATGTCACTTTCTGATTGCGGACTACTGATTGTATGTTGAAACTCCTGCTAACAAAGGTAGAGCTGACACAAAACCAAAGAAGTGCAAGAGGGAATATGATGTGGAGGGCTAGGATTATCAAACAAAGCGAGTCTGTTTCGGAAAGCAGCTCAAGCCTATAGAGTTACGGATATATGGATATTGGGGAGGACAATAATATAAAAAGGATATTCAATTGTTAGGATTTGGAAAATCAATAGGACTGCTTGAAACAAGAGACATTGAGCAAGACTTAAATGGATTGCTATTAAATGCAGTGGAAGGCACTGAGGTATGGATTATTACACCATACGCAACCATGGATCGACTCACGACACTAAGAAGACTGATCTCTGATACTGCAGGGAGGGGCGTGAACATAAACTTTGTAGTTCGTGATGAACCAGAGCAAGTAAATTCTGCAAAAAAGAATTTGAAAGAAGCCATAGAAAATGGAGTAACCCTCTTTGCCTTCAAAAGATTACATGCAAAAGTGTATTGGTCTGAATTCACTGGTAGTATTATAACATCAGCAAATTTGGTGGACGGTTCCTTCGAATCAAGTACTGAAATTGGTCTAGGTATAGAACCAGGGAAGTTACATGATGAAATACGCAAATGGATCGATAATGTGATCAAGCCTGGATTACGTAGTATCTCAACAAGAGAGAATAAGAAGATAAGTACTTCAAAGTCGGAGACCAAGATTGTTTCCACTTCTGGCTTTTGTATAAGATGTGATGCGTCTATCAACTTCAATCCCCAAAAACCATATTGTGCAAAAGATTACAAAAGTTGGGCGAAATATTCAAATTCTGAATACGAAGAAAAATTTTGTCACAAATGTGGAAAAGCCACCAAGTCCTCATTAAAAAAACCAATTTGCTATAAATGTTATAAGGCAGGCTGAGTGGCTGACTCATATGCAAGGCAAATGACCCATTTATAGAGATAATCTTATGGTAAATATCCCAAAACTTGACAGAAGTAATCGCTCACGAGAGTATGAAAGATATACTGAACATGAACGAGCAGAAGTTGTATTCGAATATTTGTTCAATGGTTCATCACATAGACAACTGGACGAGAAAATACTAGGCGTCCCCAGTAGTTATAGTCGTGGATGGCAGTCGATGGGAATATTACACTTCCTTGGACTTAAGGATGCCTTTAAGGGCATTTTTCAGGGACAAGAGCTACCTCTGGTGATAGCTGAGTTCTCGTCTCTAGATGAAGATTTTAAGCGTCTAGCCTACTATCTTTCTATTTATGGTTTCGGTGTGAGCAACCCAAATGACTTAATGCTTTTTCGGTTAAATACAGATATTGATCCACTGGTAAAAAAAGTGGGGTCATCTCAATTCTCTGATGGGGTGAGGGTCAATAAATCTTATCATGACATTTTCAACCCGCCAGATTCAAAATTTTATACTGAGCGTGGGACAGCTAGAGCTATCCGTGTTCTCTTCAATAATAAAATTTTTGATGCTGTTTACAGATATGAAGGTCAAACAGATAAAGATATTGAGCTTCAAAGCATACGATTTCAAAAAGATTTGAAGGATGAATTCAATCTAGTATTTCCCTTTCAGTTGGGTGAGTTTTCAATCGCGGTTGGTAGGGATATTAATCATTTCCTATTTATTCAACCAAATAGCGATACTCAGGATATTGAAGATGCTGAAGGATATCCAGAGGGCAGAGCATCTTTCAAGAAACACAAGTCATATGAACGCAATCCGAAGGTGATTAAAAAGGCAAAAAGTAATTTTTGGAAGAAGCAAGGCTTCTATAAATGCGAGGCTTGTGGATTCCGATTTGATAAAGTCTACGGTGAGAGGGGGCATAAATTCATTGAGGGACACCATACAAAACCAGTTTCGGAGATGAAATCCGGTGACACAACTTTACCCGAAGATATTGCTTTATTGTGTTCAAATTGTCACCGGATGGTACATAAGACACCCTTTATCACAGTAGGTGAACTTGCTGCAATAATTCGCCCCGGGAATCACAATTAAAGTGGGGATTTTTGAGTTGGTGCCCGCAAATCGAGAGCGATAATGAATTATAAAACGATTCACGAATTTATAAAAAACAAAATGCGCATGTCGCATATCTATCAGCCTGTGATGATCAAACGACTGCTTGAAACAGGTGGGATCTCGCACCAAGATGATATTGCTAAGGCTATTCTCCAGTATGATGAAGCTCAACTAGAGTACTACATA
>JABIFX010000073.1 GCA_018650445.1 Fidelibacterota bacterium | reverse complement strand
TTATCTGGTTCGCCTCAATACAGGTTCATTAAATCAGATTCAAAGGGTAACCCTGCTCAGATAATCCTGGTTGTGCAAAGTTGACAATTCTCACTTCCAAAAGGAGCATGTGGGACTATCTTGGCCGTCCATATAATAGGATGGTACATGAAACACATATTTGTCATACTCACACTCTCAATAACTAGCCTCTGGGCTCAAATCCCTGATGGTTATTACAATAATGCTTCCGGATTGACTGAAACAGCCCTCCACGAAGCACTCCATGATATCATTGATAACCATACCGTGGTTAGCTACACCTCCCTCTGGACCCATTACCAAACCACCGATGTGAAACCCAATGGCAAGGTCTGGGATATGTACTCAGACATTCCTGATGGTACACCACCTTATGAATTCACCTTTGTCACTGATCAATGCGGAAATTATGGGGCAGAAGGTGATTGTTATAATCGTGAGCACTCCTGGCCAAAAAGTTGGTTTAATGATGTGGCTCCCATGAACACCGATATTTTTCATGTGGTCCCCAGTGATGGATATGTGAATGGCCAACGTGGCAATTATCCCTATGGTGAAGTGACCAGTCCCAACTGGACTTCCCAGAATGGGAGCAAAAGGGGTCCCAATACTTATCCCGGCTATTCGGGAACGGTCTTCGAACCCATTGATGCCTATAAAGGCGACTTTGCCCGTATCTATTTCTATATGTCCACTCGCTATTTGAATGAAGATAGCAATTGGCCAGGCAGTCCCATGGCGAATGGTGCCCAACTTGAACCATGGGCTCTGGATATGATGATGGTTTGGCATGCCGAGGATCCTGTAAGCCAGAAAGAAATTGATAGAAATGATGCGAATTATGGGATCCAAAATAATCGCAATCCCTTTGTAGATCATCCAACATATGCCGATCTGATCTGGGGTAATCCACCAGAGCCACCTGCTGCTCCCACAAACCTTTTAGCATTAGATGTTACCGCATCGGTAATTCCTTTGGGCTGGACCGACAATGCCGATAATGAACTGGGTTTTTATGTATATCAGGATGGTGCTCGAATTGTGACCCTGGGACCCAATGTTAATGATCACATCGTAGAACAATTAGAGGCTTCAACGACCTATAATTTTGCTGTATCTGCATTTAATGATGATGGAGAGTCCCCTGAAGCGACCCTTTCTATCACGACTCCCCCTGCAAACGAAGATCCCGTCGCACACTTTATTGAGGATTTCGAATTTGGCAGCAGCTCCAGCTTTTTGGACGGAGCAGTCATCCTGGAAAGTGGAGTCTGGAATGCCTATCAGGCCGGTGGGTTTACCCTTGGTACACCTCGCAGTGGCATAAGGTGTCTGGCAATCAATGATGATCAACAGGGTGCCCAAATTACCACACCACCAGTGAATACACTGGGTACGATTTCCTTTTACTACTATCAACGCAATGGTGCTGTAACAGATGAATTTCAGCTACAGAAATCTATCAATGGTGCCGCCTTCGAACTAGTGAGTACCCACAGCTACAATGTCGGTGCGATATATACACTTTTTTCAGCTACCTTGGATGATACTTCCAGCTCAGTGAAGGTGCGTATCATCAATGATAATCAGGCGGGACATCTCATCATCGATGACCTCCAGGTAACGCAATATGACCCTGTCTCTATCGATGAAGAGCTAAATAATATTCCTGACAATTTGACTTTACACCCGGCCTACCCGAATCCATTCAACCCTGAAGTGACGCTTAGTTTTCAATTAAACGAAAATGCTGAATTAGTAAGCATTCAAGTTTATGACATTCAGGGAGAACTATTAAATGCTCAAGTTCTAAATGCTTCCACTCCAGGTGCTTATTCTGTGTCCTGGGACGGGACCAATGAGCAGGGTGAGGCACTACCTTCGGGGATATACTTAGTAAAATTAAGCAGCCCCCACGAAAGTCAATTTCAGAGAGTTACACTCATTCGATAGATTAATTAAAATTACATGTTGGTGTTTAGGAAGCAGGCAATCGCCTGCTTTTTATTTATATTGACCCCACACCATATTTGAGCATCAGACAACCAATTGCTCCGATAAAATGAAGGGTATTTCCTCATGTTCGCCATAAACAATCATCTCAAGCGCTTATCATCCCTCATTTTATTCCTGCCAACCTTTTTGTTATCTCAGATTCCAACTGGCTATTACGACTCTGCCCAGGATTTAAGTGGTTCTCAACTCAAGACCGCCTTGCACGATATCATCAGTGATCATGTGAAATATCCTTATACCTCCACAGCAACCGATGTCTGGGATATCCT
>JABIFX010000151.1 GCA_018650445.1 Fidelibacterota bacterium | reverse complement strand
TCATCAGTTCTATAATGTAGACTGTATCCTGAAGCATCGTCAATATGATTCCACTCAAGAATAGCTAAATCACCTACCATATAAGCATTAAAGTTAGTTGGAGCTTGTAAATCAATTCCGTTAACCGTTACTTTTTCCTCTAAAGAAAAATCCACACTCTCATTCCCATATTTATCGTATCCTTTCAGTGATATGTAGTAATTGCCAACCGGCACATTGTCAAAAGTGATGGATGTTCCGCTTCCGATATCAATTCCATTTTTATCATTAACATACTCACCTGACTCTTCCCCATAAAACAGCTTATAACCTGATGCACCGGCAGATTTTACCCACTCCACATCAACTATGTTCCCTTCAGAGCTCGCCTCTAACAAAGGCGGATTAATATGACTGGAGTGAGGCATTAACATACCATTACTATTCTTCTCCCAGGCAAAAAAGTCTTTATTGTCTGCCTTGTGAACAAACACCGAATTATATTTATTAATTAGATCACTGCTTGCATTATAATCCAGCATAAACTGATACAGATCTTGATTTACCTGATAATCGACTCCAGCTCGATCAACAAACATCTTAAAATCTACAGAAAAAGATTCAAATTCTTTTGACGAATACAAATAATTGGCTTGTTCGACTTTTTTCTCAACCATATTCTCTATTGAATACAGATATCTATCTCTTTTTAAGTCGATCCTATCAATTAAGACCTCTTCTAGAGTTGAGTTATTCAAAAACAAGGAATGATATTGATAATCCGGATTTACCTCACTGTACTGTTCAGGGGAAAAAACATCAAAAGTATATCCTCCATTAGGTAAGTCAGATGCGATATAGTAATCTGAATATTGCGTAAAGTTATCTAGGTCTGAAAAAGATCCCTTATTGCACGGACCTCCCATATCAATAACACCTAGATTACGCCCTAGCTCATCAGTCCAGTACTTTAAGAATGCTCCAGTATCAGAAAAAGATAAATCCCCCGCAAACAGAGCACCACCAGGCCCACCATGCCCATTGTAAGACAGGTGATGATTGGCATTTGGGTTAGCCTCAACCAAAATTGATGCAATCTCTTTAAAAGCATCACTGATAAATGCGCTCTTGTCAGTTGAGCCATCAGACTCAGGAATATTTTCTGCTATGTATAATCTAAAGCTCTCCCTGTAATCAATTTTTTGTTGATCCGCTATCTTATCTAGAGGATTAAATCCGTAGAACGGATCATAATCATTAGTGAATTCATATAGATGTATCGAATTGGTCTCCTCCCAAATTGCCACTTCATAATATTTTAATGACTCGCTCTCTTTAACCGGGACTGCTTGTGTCCAGCCACCAATGCTAGAAAAAGGCATCCAATCCGGTGTAACTGTCACTACTCTCAGTATTATATTGTCAACTTCATCAGCAAACTCAGTTTTCATGAGACTCCTTTTTGGCAAGCTCAAAATTATTTAAACACCTAACCCGCATATTTCATATTAAAGATGGGACGAACCCAGCTTTCGCTATATAATTCAATCTCCTACAACCAAATCATAAGAGGTTCGTCCCGTGACAGATTGTACCACTACAAAGGTTGAGTTTTCCTCCCTGAAACGCCGTAAAGTTGAAGCTGAGTTCTCCGGTGGTGAGATCACCTCAGATGGTGGAGCACTGCTGTTACGAGCAGCAGATCATCAATTGGGGCTGATGAAGCGTGTCTCTGATGTGATTGAAGATCCACGCAGGCAAGAACTTGTGCAACACTCCCAACTATCGATGTTACGTCAGCGAGTCTATGGAGTTGCATTGGGTTACGAAGATCTCAATGATCACCAGACACTACGCAGTGATAGTGCAATTCAAACAGCAGTAGACCGTATCGGCTGGCTGGCAAGCGCACCAACCCTGTGCCGGTTGGAAAATTCCGCATCAAGGGAGGGTGCTGTAGCCATCCATCAAGTAATGATAGAGCAGTTCATCGACTCATTTGACACTCCCCCAAAAGAGTTGATTCTGGACTTTGATGCAACGGATGATCCGATACATGGCGATCAAGAGGGGCGCTTCTTCCATGGCTATTATGACCACTACTGCTTTCTTCCTCTGTACGTATTCTGCGGTGACCAGTTACTGGTCAGTTATCTACGCCCCAGCAATATTGATGGGGCCAAACATAGCTGGGCCATCCTCTCCCTGCTGGTAAAGCGATTGCGTCAGCAGTGGCCTACGGTAAAGATTATCTTCCGGGGTGATTCTGGTTTTTGTCGTCACCGAATACTCTCTTGGTGCGAGCGTAACAATGTCGACTTCGTCGTTGGTCTTGCGGGAAACAGTCGTCTGAAAGAGAAGAGTAATGACCTAAGAATATTGTCTGAGGGACTCTACAAATATACCAAGCAGAAGCAGCGAGAGTTTGACAGCTTCCGCTATGATGCCAAAAGCTGGAGCAAGCAGAGACGGGTTATTGCCAAGGCAGAGTATAGCCATCGGGGAGAGATGGAAAACCAGATCAAGGAGCAGCAGATGCAGCTACTGGCAGATCGCACTAGCGCCAGTTACTGGTGGGCCAACCAGTGGAGAGTATTGCTCTCCAGTCTGGCTTATATCCTATTGGAGCATATTCGTAGAACTGCCCTGAAGAAGAGTGAACTGGCTAGCGCTCAGGTCTGGACTATCCGCCTGAAACTACTCAAAGTCGGTGGCATCATCCTCAGAAATACACGGTGTATCCGTCTACTGTTATCGAGCAGCTACCCATATCAGGTACTGTTTCAACAAGTAGCAACACAACTACAACCCCGTCCTGGATAAGCTAGAAAGAGTGCTCCCCCGGCACAATGATAAGCAGTGGGGGTAAGGGGGAGGTGTGCCTGTAATTTGATTCATTGCTTATTTATTGAGCAATCTGCAGTTTACTGGAGGCCGTAATCAGGGGCTAATTCTGGGGGGGGTTGGCAGGACTATGAAATATGCGGGCTAACCTAGACTTTGGGGAGTGGGTCAACGTATTTGGAGACAAGAAAATGACTACAGCGATGCTGGACCGTATTACTCACCACTGTGCTGTTGTAGAGACAGGAAATGACTCCTACCGCTTCAAGCAACGGATGGAATTAGAGAAATAGGGGGGGGCAAAATTCGGTGCTGAAAGGAGGTCAATTTTCAACGCTGATTGATACAGTTCTTTGCTGATGGGCTTGTAGTCACCAAAATTACAGTTCACTACCCTAAGGTTTCACAGCAGTAGCAATAAAGTAGAAACAGGTCAGGAAACACTATTTGAACATGTTTAATAAAACCCACCAGAATCATGTAACATCATGTTTTTAAGATATTATATATGGTGCCCGGAGCCGGAATCGAACCGGCACGGTGTTTCCACCGAGGGATTTTAAATCCCTTGCGTCTACCAATTTCGCCATCCGGGCACGAAAAAAGCCGCTGAATTATACCATTCAGCGGCTCTTTGTCAGTCATAGATT
>JABIFX010000128.1 GCA_018650445.1 Fidelibacterota bacterium | reverse complement strand
TGTCACCATGAGTGGCATAAATATGCCCTTCTGCTTCTGTCGAACCTGCTGAAAATAGACCGGTACTGGAGATGGAGCCTATATTTGGGTCGCATGACCAGGTCAAAGCGTCGTCAGAAACTGGAACAGGATTGTAGTATAGATCGGTTCCATTCACGTAAAACTGCAGCTGGGTTTCGATCAAGGTATAAGTCTCTTCCCAGGGTAAATTGATATAGGCAAGAGGTCCAATAGGTGCTTTGGAAATAGCCATAAGAGCGTTGGCTACTGAACGTTCACCACCAGCATCAGATGGACTGCTGACTACTTCTCCGCGAACAACCATGGCAGTCGAGCCGCCACCATCCAGGTTGATTCCCTGATAAACACCCCATTCCAGCATGTAGTCCGCTAATTCAAAGAGGCTCATACCCACACTATAGCCGCCCTGCCTGCCATCAACGGTGAAGAAGTAGACGATTGTGCTATCTGCGTTGGATCCGACTGCAGTCCGAGGATGACGATCATAAGCAAAACTGGAACTCACTGATTCCGCCTCCCATTCCACGCTTCTGGCACCATTCCGTATGATGCGTGGAGTGCCGCCAATCAATTCACTCAGAACGGAAGTTGCAGGGGGGAGGTTAAGATTGATGAGCAGAGTATCGCCCACAAAATAATGCTCATTGATATAGTCTCGCGAGGTACCGTGACCGGAGAGTACGCCTCCCAGGTTCTGGGGGATGGTCATATTACCATGACCGGTTTCAAGAATACTGTCCTTGGCTGTGACTATCGCCACGACAGTCTGATTGACTCCTACGGGGTGGTCAAGATATTGCAGCTCGAGTTCAACACCCCACTGGTTCGTACCTGTAGTTGAACCGGAGAATCGATTATAGAGAATGACCTGGTTTTCATTTCGAACTTCATTGATACCGTGGATGGTTAAGCTGAGAGAGTCATGTTTGCTCACCTGCCCATTATAGCTAACAATACCAATATAAGGCACTTTGTCCACACTCATGGCAAAGACAGAGCGGGGATAGGGTCGTTTGAGTAAGGTGCCTTTGATAATCTGAGCGCCAATTGAGATACCGCCGCTGGCATAAAAATCACCATTGATGGCTCCGACCACAGTGTGTCCCTCAAAATCCATCCGATTAGCCATGGAAGAAGTGCGTTCATAGCCAGCAATAGCGTCGCCAGCTTTGACAGTTTCCAGCGTGTTCATAGTATCGCTGAGATCAATCTCAAGGATTTGAATATGCCAGGGACCGTTGGGGAGATAGGCGTGATGATGGTTGATGCCAGGACCAACTGGTGTACTGGTAAGCGTTTGTGCCTCAATTGTGGGCAGGGATAGAGCAACTATCATCATCAATAGGCTTATTCTTCGCATGAGAAAATCTCCGTTAAAATTAAACATTCTATTAAATTCTGTCGTGGGATTTACTGAATACCTGGAGCTGATCCCACAGCAGCTTGGGTTTTCTGGTATACCGATAAATTGCTTTTTGCGTGTTTCTTGAGGGTAGAGATGGGTCCTTGATAAAACGATTCGACATTCATAATTCCTACTCTGATCCTGAGAATATAACCTGGTAAAATTGCGGTTATAGAGGTTTGTTAATTTTTCACACAAATTGATAATTTGAAATAATTATGGATATGCCGACGCTCAAAATCCTTATGGGTATTGAATTTGGACTTAAATAAATATGACAAATAATATCATCAAAGATCAATAATATTACCCATTTATGAAAAACATTATATCTGTAAATACAGTATTTGTAACTACCGATCTTCACATTATATTCGTTTCGCAATTACTGAGAAAAATGAATCATTTAAGACAAATTCTATCATGAATTTCTGTTGTGTATTTTACACAGCGTTCTCATTTGTGTTCTTCTCATGATCAGATCCATTCTGATTTATTGCCATCATTCTGATGAAAATGTCATAGGCGTAAACCATAGCGGGAAAGGGTAAATGAATGGGAAAACTATTAACATCCACTGAATCCTTAGAGATGTC
>JABIFX010000125.1 GCA_018650445.1 Fidelibacterota bacterium | reverse complement strand
CCTTCCGGTTTATCCGGACTGAAGGAAACTTAAAGACTATGAGTTTGATAGGTCACAGGTGTAAGCATGGTAACATGTTCAGCCGAGTGATACTAATTTTCCGTGAGGCTTGATCAATATTATTCTAACTCTAGTACGCATATGACGCACTACTCAACTTTTTCCCATACTTTGTCAATTAGATTGGCTTTGTGTAACAAAGACAATCATAAGAATTTTGATTTTTCGACGACTTTAGCGCAGGGGAAACACCCGATCCCATTCCGACCTCGGAAGTTAAGGCCTGTAGCGCCGATGATAGTGCATTCTTTGAGTGTGTGAAAGTAGGACGTTGTCGAGAAACCTTGAAGAGCCCCAACCTTGGGGCTCTTTTTTTTAACTAAATATTTCAATAAATGATGATAATTCCGGAAGCATATTCTCATTCGGTTAGGATGTGAAAGCATAATTTATAACGTGAGCGCGCGCGTGCGTCTTCAATCAACGCTAAATCACTGTCAAAAAGAGCCCGGTTTTAAGCCATTATACCTTGATAAATGACTATGCATATGTTGTTTATCCATGTGTCATGAACTAAATTCGCGCTAAATAGAAGATGACATGGCGCACGCAGAGTTGATCTGCGTGTCTTATATTTCTTCTGTGCAGGAGGAAACTATGAAGAAGATATTATACCTAACACTCACTTTATTAATGGCTAGCATTGGTCAAGGACAAAATCTTGTCGTTACTGCCCAACCAGACCTGGCTGAGTGGGATATTATTTATCTGACAGATTTCGATTTTGAAAATGGTCAGAATAATCCACTCATTTTTGGATATCGAATTTCTGTTGATGACGATTCCTACCCCGTTGAAAATGTTAACCTAACATTGAATATGACTGCCAATGTGCCGTCACTCGATCTAAATAATGTAGTGTTATTCAATGCTCAGGTAAATATGACCTTACTGGCTCCTATCTATATCACAAATAGAGATTTGGACAGAAATGTTGAGAGTCGGGGAATAAATGACGAAGCTGGGAATCAGATCACTTTTGATAGCTTCACTCTTGATATGATAGATACTGATGAAATGGAGGGCCTGATCAATACCATCATGACCCTTGGCTCTATGCCTTCAGGTAATTACTCCTTCACTCTCATCGTCGATGCACCAGGCTATACATTCACTCCAGAAGGATTTGAACCAAACAAACAGATTTCCATTGTCGCTCCAGCAAACATTGATCTCATATTTCCGTCACTTGGTTACGAATTTGTAAGTGACACTTATCCTGTATTTGAATGGAATTCCACAGGTTGTGACAACTATTTCATCCGAATTTGTGAGTACAACCCTATTCAACACAGTTCACCAGAAGATGCCATGCAAAGCGAAGCTTCCTATCCCTATCCAGATAATGGTACATTTGTATCTGTTGGATCTAATGCACAATTAGATTATTCTTCAGTTAATGGTCGACCACTTGAAGTTGGGAAGGCCTATGCCTGGCAGGTTAAAAAAGTTTGTTTCACCACTGGGAATGACCAGGAATTTTTTAGTGAAATCTACGGATTTACAATCTCAGAAGCTGGCCAAACCATCACACCCTGCCAGCAACAGCTAAGAAATGTGCTCGGTGATAGCCAGTACAATGTTTTATTCGGTACCAATGGCCCCTTAGAGGGATATGGTGAATGTGCAGAAATTACCCTTGATGGGGAAAATATGAATTCAACCGATTTCGGAGCGCTTCTAGTTCAGCTCATGAGCGGCGCCTACGAAATCGAGAGCATTACGACACAATAGGGGTTTATAATGAAGACTATTTCAAAAGTTTCTTTAATCACCATTCTCCTTGCCCTCGTGTCGATGACAGCCGTGGCGCAAGAGCCAATTGGTGTAATAGCAAAATCAAGTGGAACTACCTTTCATAAAAAATTCAACGCCGATGACTATTCTCCTAATGCAATCATGGGAACCCAGTTAAAGAACAATGATTGGATAAAAACAGGCGACGATGGTTTTGTCGCAATATTCTTTCTTGATGACAAGAGTCAACTCAAAGTCAAAGGCAACTCCGAAATGGAGATATTGGCTGCAGTAGAGCGCGGTAAAATATCCAAAACTATCTCCCTTGATTATGGAACTGTCAAGGCCTCTGTGAACAAACAGAAAGGCGAATTCAGAATCGCTACTCCCACATCAGTTGCCTCCGTGAAGGGAACAGAGTGGTGGGTTGAGAGTGACGAAAATGGGGATATCTTCATTGTTGTCGAAGGAGTGGTTGAGGTCGAAAACCTCATTAGTGGTACTGTCCAAAATGTTGGGCAAGATGAAACAGCTACCTCAAGTCCAGATGGAACTGTCGATGTTGAAGAAACAGATGAAGATGCAATCCCTGATGATCCAGATGAAGATGTCGAGGAAGAGGAGACAGGGAGTACCATCCATGAACTTCGAATCCGCATGGTCAACGAAGAAACCAATTCAGAAAAATTTATAATCATCGAATACGCCGAATAGTAAGCACCTAGACGGATCAATATATTATGAAGCGACTACTTGCAATATTGCTTGTGGGGGTGGGTATAAATGGATTCGCCCTTCAAATTGATGGCGAACTGATTCACATTGCCCCTCGTGAAGCCGTTGAAGGCAACACTCTGACTCTTGATGCTATCTATACAGGCGATTTAGATGATATTCAATCAGCTAAAGTTTTGTATCGTCTCGCAGGACAAGTGGGTTATCTCGAGGCTAAGATGAGCATCGGAGATGTCAAACTTTCCGGTGATTTGCCCGGAGAAATTATTGGCGCTCCAGGTATTGAATATGTGATAGTCGTTAGCCTTAAAGATGGTGGTCTGGTCGCTTTCCCCATGAGTAGTGATCCACTTTCCGACCCACAATTTGTGGCGGTCTCAGAAGCAAGCCTCGCTGATGTTGCAGCGGGTGGTGCTGGTGAGAACTTTGGAGAGTTGATTGTATTGACACCGGACGCAGGTGAAATTATGGCCTTTGGGGATCCCATGATTGTGGCCGTCTCGCTATTTAATCTGGACAATGTCGATATCAATTCTGTTCGGGTGACATTTGATAATGCCGATGTGACAGCCTATTCACTGATCACCACCGATCTTATCACCTACAAACCAGATGCCCTCAGCGCCGGCAAACATACAATTTTTATCGAAGTATCTAATATTTATGGTGTTCGATTGTCATCAACATCATGGAACTTTGACGTTCAGAGCCAGGCCCAGCAGATTTTTGATATGAGTGTGAATGGCAATTTAAATGTGAGCCATAGAGCAGATTTAATTAATATCAGTTCAGCGAGTATTGATAGTGTCATCTCTGGTGATACAGTGTCAGTAGCCAACTATACACCTACATCTCAATCAGTCAGCCGCATAGATTTTTCAACAAATGTAAATTTTGATTGGGCCAAGGTTAAACTCTTTGCAAATCTAACCTCAAAAGAAGATCCCGGTCTACAGCCCCAAAATCGCTATGGCATGAAAGTTAGAACCTCCTGGCTGAAATATACCTTTGGCGATGAGACTCCCATGATGAACCGTCTCGCACTCTGGGGTAAACGAGTTCGCGGCCACAATATTGATGCCCGTTTTAAATACTTTAATTTGCATGTTGTTTCTGGACAAACGTCTCGAGCTGTCACTGGTACAGCCTCTTTTGATACCACGGGCTCTGAATGGAAACGATCAGGGTATAGCTTTGAACGAGGCTTGTTTGCCATTCGACCAAGTTTTGGATCAGGCAAAACGATTCAATTCGGTTTGTTTTACGTACACACGCGGGATAGTATCAATACTGTCCCATTGAGACCTAATGATTGGGATGCCAGCACTTTTTCCGAAGAAATTATCACTGAAAATGGAACGACTGTGGTTGGATTTGGGGATGATACTTACACACTCAATGGTGAAACTCGCGATATTCAATATTTTTTGAGTGGGAATAATCCCGAAGATAATATTGTTGTCGGATCGGATATCAAATTGGCTCTGGATGATCACAGGTTTGTTTTAGAGGGTAGCGCAGCCTTTTCCCTCTACAACAGAAATATTATAGATGGAGCACTAACCCGAGCTGACCTGGATACCTATGGACTTCTATCCGATTCCACAGCTGATGATACTATTGGAACCGGTACAATCGATTTGCCTCTGGCCACACTGGATGAAGCAGTCTCTGGAATGGGACTTAATTTCTTGCTCACTGATGGTAAGTTTGATCCACAAAATTTGGCTGACTACTTCATCCTAAACGAAAATTTGACCCTTCCCATTGATCTTGACAATTTCACCAATGGAAATACACTAAAAAGTCTCACGACCCTGGCACTTCACTTTGCAGCCAAAATGAATTATTACGGCAATTTCATCCATGTGGATTATCACCATGTGGGTCCTGGATATAAAGCATTGGGTAGTCCAGTTCTTCGTCTTGATGGTAAGGGTTGGAACGGCTGGAAGATCACCGATAAGGTCCGCATGTTAAACAATATGCTTTATCTGAATCTGGGCTGGGAACTTTATAAGAACAACACCATTTCACAAGATCTAGAAACAGATCCTCGACTTGCTCAGAATGCATTTAGCGGCGGTATCACACTCAATCCTGGTCGTGGACTTCCCACTGTTACTACCAATATGAAATATTTTACCCGAGACAACAATATCGATGATACCACCCATACAACACAGTATATTGGAGATGATACGCTACTCATCATCCTCGATGAGAGGGAATTAAACGAATCTTTAAGTTCCAATGTCAATATCACCTATTTGGTCAAAACAGGTCCACTGGATAATACGGTTTCATTCAACATGATGCGGTCAAGCATGGATAATATTGTAATTGGTCGAGAAGGCTTATTGCGTACTTCGAATCTCTATGGTTTGAATCTCAAATCCGACTGGATGATCCCTCTCACAACAACACTTTCTATTCGCAACAATCGCAATCAGCTTTATGAAACCACGGATCCCAATCATCAAACCAATACCTTTAATACGTATCGTTTGGGAGCAGGGTATCGACTATTTGGTGGTGATCTGGTATTACGAAGCAGTCTTCAATACATGACATTTGAATCTGAAAAATATGTAGAGGAAGAGTTGACCTCCAGTCTGAAAACTCAAACAAACATACAGGCAAATGCCCAGTACACATTCATGCCAATCACTATTGGAAGCTCAACCGTGAAGTCTCGAGTTATAGGAAGCTACGAACAGCGCAAGTACGTCAGCGATTACACTGATTATTCTGATAATACGATTTCGGCGCGACTTGAGATGACATTTTAAACAACCGAAATAATTAAAAATCGGGGATAATTATGCTGAAAAAACACGGTATCGGAGTTCTATTTACTTTTATCGCTATCGTTTTAGCGCTATTGGTACAAGTAATTGGACTGTTTGATCTGGCTAATTATAAAATGCTGGATTATAGCTATCAGCTTAGGGGACCACTTTCATCCTGGGCAGCACACCAGGATAATCCAAATGATAGTCTTGATGTCATTCTTATTGATGTTGACGATGAAACATTTCGCCTATTGGCTGACTATGGTTGGCCCTATCCCCGGGGGAAAATTTGGGATGCAGCGATAATAAATCTGGCGAACGCTGGTGCCAAAGTAATCGTATTTGATATTCAGTTTGATTCCCGTGATGCCCATACAGCTCGTGTACTATCCGTTTTTAACGGCATCCTCCCTGAAGGTTACAGCGATGGCGATGTTGAAGTTGCCGAAGCAATTAAATATGCTCGAAGCAGGGGAACTGAAGTTGTCATGGCTTCCACCATTAAGACAGAGCTATCCAGTGTCCCACCACAAATGTTGGTGACACCTAACGAATACATCATGCAGGTAGATCCTGATCATGGTCTTGTTGATATCGAAGAAGACAAAGACCATTTTACGCGTCGCTATCCTGTTTTCGGAGCCATGAATCATTCTCCAGACGAGTGGCGACTCTCATTGGCCATGAAGGCAGTAAAACATTTTCTCGAAATTCCAAGTGAACCAGGATTGACCTATAACTACGAGGTCGGTGAGTTCACTTATGGACCACTCACCATCCCCACCTATGGATCAGACCATCCCGGCTTCCTCACCAACATCTACGGTCCTGCATCTCATGCTCGTATTGGAGAATCTGAACCCTGGCAAACCTTTCAGCGCTTCCCCCTCGTTTGGATCATAGATACAGAAGACTTTGATCTGCCAGTCGCTGATGAGGATACTGACTGGATGTCAAACTTTGACCCCACCAGTGGATTCAACAGTATGATGACCCTAATGGATCCAACCTATGAAGTCATGGATAGCCCTTTTAAAGATAAAATCTGTATTATAGGTGTGTCTGTAGAGGTCATGCATGACTACAAATCTACCGCATTTTTTGATTATCTTGGAGCCCCGACACTCATGCCGGGATTTGAGTATCACGCCAATGCCACCCAGACACTCCTGGATGAAAACTTTGTCCATGTCTTAGGAAAAACCATAGAGTTTACATCGGATTCAGCCCTGTCACACATCCTCCTTATTTTTGTCTGTGCACTCATTGCATATTTGATCATTGCCTTTTTAGATCCTCTCTGGGGTGCCGTTTTGATCGGATTGGAGGCTATTGTTCTATTTAGTATCAGTGTTGGAATGTTTACCACGGATCACTTGTGGTTCTTTAAATGGATCAGCGGAAAATCAGAAAGCATTCTGATTCCACCACCCGGTGAAACCCTATTTGTACCCATCATTGCACCGCTTGTCGTAATGGCCCTGACCTATTTAACAAATGTACTTTACAAATTCATCTTGGAGCAAAGAGATAAACACTTTCTTAAGGATACCTTTGGTACTTATATCGCTCCAGAACTCATCGACAAAATGTACGAAGAGAAGCAGGAGCCAAAACTCGGAGGAGATGCTGGAGTACATACCGCGTTCTTTACCGATATTCAAAGTTTTTCGGCCTTTTCGGAGAAATTATCTGCAGAAGAGGTTGTGGAACTTCTCAATGAATATCTCACCGATATGACAGATATCCTTTTGGCAAACCAAGGGACATTGGATAAGTATATCGGAGATGCAATTGTGGCCTTCTATGGCGCTCCTGTGCCTGTCGAGAATCATGAGTATATGGCTTGTCTCACTGCCATTGAAATGCAGGATGGCTTAGATGAGCTCCGTAAAAAGTGGCAGGGAGAAGGTGATAGATGGCCTGATATCGTTCACCATATGCAGAATCGCATCGGTATCGCCACAGGAGATATGGTCACCGGAAATATGGGCTCTGCCATGCGCATGAATTACACCATGATGGGGGACGTAGTAAATACTGCTGCCCGGTTCGAGGCATCAGCCAAACAATACGGAGTTTACATCCAGGTTCTTGAATCGACCTATGAAGCCTGCAAAGATGACTTCCATTGGCGAGAATTAGACTATGTGACGGTGAAGGGAAAATCAGTTCCAGCATATTCGTATGAGCTGATTGCCAGAAAAGGCAAGCTGAGTCCTACCTATGAAAAGTTGTTACCCGTCTATAATAAAGGATTGAAACTGTATCGATCACAAAAATGGGTTGAAGCCAAGAAGACATTTATTGAGGCAGACGCCCTTGAAGATATGTTTCCCTTTAGACCTACGAATCCCAGTAAAGTATATATCGAACGCTGTGAGTATTTTATGGAAAATCCACCTGGTGAGGATTGGGACGGTTCGTGGACATTGACTTCCAAGTAATCGTCATCTAATTACCAGCTTCTGATTGCAAGATTAATGTTTGCTCAACTTGATCTGCACATATTTTGGAGCCATGAATACTACTGATCAAAATCGGGGAAAAATACTATGGGCTGATGATGAGATTGATCTCCTCAGATCCCATGTCATGTTTCTAGAGGGCAAAGGCTTTCAAGTCACAACGGTGACCAATGGGGACGATGCCATTGCACTGTGTCAGAATGACAGGTTTGATATCGTCCTACTGGATGAAACCATGCCTGGCAAAGATGGGCTTGAGACCTTGTCCATTTTAAAAGCTGAATTCCCGGCGCTTCCCATCATCATGATCACCAAGAATGAAGAAGAAAAGCTCATGGAAGAGGCTATCGGGAGTAAAATTTCTGATTACCTCACAAAGCCTGTCAATCCATCACAGATATTACTCGCCATCATCAAAATTCTTGAAAATCGACAAATCAAACAAGATGCTGTATCAGGTCAATACATGAGTGCTTTCGCAGATCTCGCCTTCAATATTGAAGACAATCCGGGACCTGAGGATTGGATAAATATTCATAATCAATTGTCCGCCTGGGAGCTTGAGCTCGATGATTATCCAGATCTTGGATTTGATGAGATGTTACTACAGCAACAACATGAAGCCAATGATCGATTCACCCGGTTTATAAAATCCAATTATGAAAACTGGGTAAATGTTTCAGCTGACAAACGCCCCACGCTTTCTCCTGATGTCTTTTCAACCGCAGTGAAACCTCTTCTTGAACAAGATAAAAAAGTGCTCATGCTGATTATTGATTGTATGCGCTGGGATCAGTGGCTCACACTGGAACCTCTACTCTATAACGATTATCAGATTAAACGTGATGGCTACTTTTCACTTTTACCAACCACCACTGAATACAGCCGCAATGCCATATTCAGTGGCCTTTTTCCTGACGATATGCAAAAATTTCATCCGGAGTGGTGGGGGGGAACTGATGAGCACAGTCTCAATCGCCATGAAGCAGCCTTTTTACAGGAAAACATTAAAAGATCCGGCCTGGAACTGAAACCAGAAGCTAAATATAAAAAGATTATCACCAACCGAGACGGTATTCAACTTGGAAAACAATTTGGATCCTGGGGCAGCCAGAAATTAGTGACGCTTGTTGTCAATCAGGTAGATTTGCTGGCTCACCGTCGCACTGATTCACCCCTCTTGCGTGAACTCTTACCGAATGAGGCCAGTTACAGAGAGATCGTGCGAGCCTGGTTTAATAATTCCTGGATCAAGGACGTCCTTTCCTCAGCGGCCAAAATGGGTTTTCATGTTGTCATTACTTCTGATCATGGCAGTATTCGAGTACAACAGCCCACTCAAATTCTTGCTGATCGTGAAGCCTCTACCAATCTCAGGTTCAAACAGGGTCGCAATTTGAAACCAAGCACCAAAGATGCCTGGTTTCTGGATAAACCCGGCAGACTGAGAATTCCCTCAACCATTCCAAATGATACCCTGGCCATCGCCCAGAAAATGTATTATTTCCTCTATCCCAATAATTACCGCAAATATCAAAATAAATTTGCTGATACTTATCAACACGGTGGACTGAGTATGTGGGAAATGATTATCCCTCTAGCTCATCTAGAGCCCAAATGATCCATCAGTACCATTTTATGACTCATGGTCCTGAGGAAACGGGTCAACTCGCTCAAAGTTTGGCAGCTCAGCTTGAGCCCGGTGATATTCTCGCGATGAGTGGAAACCTGGCTAGTGGAAAAACTACCTTTACCCAGGGACTAACCACTTTCTTTGAAGTAAAAGAGTATGCCCTCAGTCCGACCTTTACCTACATCAATGAATACCACGGCTTAAATCAGGATATCATTCATATTGATGCCTATAGACTCAGTAATGGAGAAGATTTGATTTCAATGGGAATCTGGGAATACTATGACTCAGGTGCCATCGTCATCATTGAGTGGGCGGATATTGTCGCTGGAGCCATCCCTGAAGATGCCTTTGGATTGAGTTTTCGTGCCATTGAAGGTGAAGAAAATGGGCGTGAAATATTGATACATTCACCACGAGCCCTGGAGATAAACCTGTGATCATCGCTTGTGACACTTCCTCTGTTATTTGTTCTGTAGCCGTTTCAGATAAGGGCACAGTTTTGTGGGAGAAAGAAGCCACTGGTGGACAGATACATATTGAAAAGTTATCACCCTTTATAAAAGAGGCCCTGGATTATTGCAGCTCAGAGGGAAAGCATCCAGAAGCGCTTGCTATTGCCATTGGACCTGGAAGTTTTAATGGCTTGCGTATTGGCCTGGCTACGATGAAAGCACTGGCAGTGGCACTTGAACTGCCCCTGATACCTATCCCAACCACTGACGCCATGGCATACGGACTGACGGACAAGTTAAGCGGTACCTCTCGGGCAGTTATCTACTCCCATCGAAATTTTGTGCATTACGCTGATTATAAAAATTCGCCTTCCAAAATGATTGTCACACCTGAGTTTAAATACGGAGCGTGGGATCAGCTCCATGAAAAGCATATCGACCACTATTTTGGTAAAGCTGATCGTGGGTTTGATAAATGGTTAGAAGGGTCTGAGGCTCAAGAGGTACAAACCAAATTTGTACATGCTGACGCAAAGGCCTCATTTGTAGCCCTCTTAGCTGAATCTCGCACCGATATGGGTATAACTGACCTGGATGAGCTCGAACCTCTATATAATGCCGTTTATGAAGCAAAAAAGTGGGTTCCCCCTCAATTCTGAGCGAGCTAGGGAACAATAGGTAAAGATGAATCCCTTTTACTGGGATTACATGAATTACAAATTGGTCTAACTTGCTTTGTAGGTTATTATGTATCAGGGTTAAAAACCTGTTAAATATCGAGGATTTTTAATGAGTTGGTTTCGACGAAAAGATAAAAATATTCAGACTGAAAATTCTGAAAAGAAGGACATAAAAGAAGGCCTATGGGTGAAATGCCCAAGCTGCCGCCAAATCTTGTATAAAGCGGAGTTGATGCAAAGCAACAATGTCTGTTATAAGTGTGGATATCATTTTAGAATTCCAGCAGCTAGCTATATAGATATTTTGTTGGATACTGACGGTCGGCAGCAACATTTTCAAGGCATCAAACCCCTTGACCCCTTAAAATTTAAAGCCCAAAAAAAGTATGGTGACCAAATCATAGCTGCACAGCAAAAAACAGGTCACAATGAGGCAGTTCAGGTTTTTGAAGGACTTATGTTCGAGAGACCAATTGTGGTTGCCGTTATGGACTTCTCATTTATTGGGGGCAGCATGGGATCTGCTGTTGGTGAGCTACTTGCAAAATCTGCTGATCTGGCAAGAGCAAACAACACACCCTTGATAATCGTTTCAGCATCCGGAGGAGCACGCATGATGGAGGGAGCCTACTCCTTGATGCAAATGGCCAAGACTTCTGCCAAGCTCAGCCAATTGGCAGATGCGAAAATTCCATATATCTCTATAATGACTGATCCTACCACTGGTGGTGTTACAGCAAGTTTTGCCATGCTGGGTGATGTAAACATTGCAGAGCCGGGAGCACTCATTGGCTTTGCCGGTCAGAGAGTTATTAAGCAAACCATTGGTGCTGATTTACCAGAAGGTTTTCAGCGGGCTGAATTTCTGTTGGAAAAGGGCTTCCTGGATTTGATCGTCCCCAGAGATGATCTCAAGAAGCAAGTTGCAGAAATTTTAGATATTCTTCATGCAAAAACCTAAAATTCTACTTACCAACGATGATGGAATAAATGCTCTAGGAATAGTAACCCTGGCAGAGTCGCTATCAGATTTTGCAGAAATATCTATCGTTGCACCGCTCTCAGAAATGAGTGCCATGGGGCATGCGATAACCATTTCAGATCCACTCAAAGTGACCGAAATATTTAAGAATGATCTACATTTTGGCTGGGCTGTCGGTGGAACACCAGCAGATTGTGTAAAATTGGCAATCAACGGTGGATTGGTGGAAAGACCGGATCTGGTCATCTCAGGTATTAACCAGGGAGCAAATGTTGGTGTGGATATTATCTATTCAGGGACTGTCTCTGCCGCCTATGAGGGCACCATACTAAGTATCCCATCCATGGCTATTTCATTGGACTCGTTTGTGCAGAAGGACTTTAGAGCAGCTGGCAAAGTCGCTCATATTATGGCCGAACGAATTCTCAAGGAAGGTTTACCTGAAGGGACACTGCTGAATGTGAATGTCCCTGCTGGAGAGTACAGCTCTTTTAAAGGCTTCTCCGTGACCCGCCAGGGAAGTGGTACCTACAAAGAAAAAATGGACAGACGCGAGGATCCTCGTAAACGTGTCTATTATTGGTTGTCTGGTACGCGTACTTATGAAAATACTGATCCAGATATGGATGAGAATGCTGTACGAGCTGGATATGTGACACTCACACCCCTCCACTATGAACTTACCAACACAGGCTATATGCAGGCCTTAAAATCATGGGAACTGAGTTTAGGGTAACAAGCCATGCATGAATTAGTATTAATCTTAGATTTTGGCTCTCAGTATACTCAGCTCATAGCTCGTCGTATTCGAGAAGAACAGGTCTACTGTCGCATAGAACGTTCCGATTTGAGTGCGACAGAGATACAAAGCATGGGCGCGAAGGCTTTGGTCCTTTCCGGCGGCCCCAATAGCATTTTTGAAGAGCAAGCCCCCCAGGTTGATCCAGCTATATTTGAGCTGGGAATACCCATACTTGGTGTTTGCTATGGATTACAGATAATGACTCAGCATTTCAAAGGAAATGTGATCCCTGGAGAAACCAGAGAATACGGTCCCATGGGAATCCAGTTCCCAACACAAAGTCCTTTACTTGAAGGGGTGAGTGAAGGATCACAGGTTTGGATGAGCCATGGTGACCATGTAGAAACTATTCCTGAAAATTTTAATATTATTGCCCGCTCAAGTGGTGATCTGATTGCTGGTATATCTAATCAATCCAAAGCATTATATGGAGTTCAGTTTCATCCCGAAGTGAACCACACGGTGCAAGGACAGACCATTATCAGTAATTTCTTATTCAAAATTGCTGACTTCAGTCGTGATTGGACCTCGTCCAGCTTCGTAGAAGATGCAATTAAGGAAATTCAGACCACTGTAGGTGACGGGAAAGTATTGCTTGGCTTAAGTGGAGGAGTGGATTCTTCCGTATTGGCATTTCTCATGCATGAAGCGATTGGTGAAAATTGTGTACCGGTATTTATCAATAATGGCCTCCTGCGTCAACATGAAACCGAAGAAGTAAAATCTCTTTTTAAGGCCTCCCACGTAAAAATTTACCAGCATGATTATACTGAAGCTTTCCTCTCAGAGCTTAAAGGAGTGACTGAACCGGAAAAAAAGAGAAAAATTATTGGTCGAGTCTTTATTGAGGCTTTTGAAGAAGTGGCCCGTGAGATCGAGGGAATTGATTTTCTGGCCCAGGGTACACTTTATCCGGATGTTATCGAGAGTGGAGCCATCACCGGCCATGCCGTCACTATTAAGAGCCACCATAATGTGGGTGGTCTTCCCGATAAAATGTCCCTGAAAGTTATTGAGCCATTCAAGGAATTATTTAAAGACGAAGTCCGAGCAGTAGGTCGGGTATTGAATGTGCCCAAAAAGATTATTGGTCGCCATCCATTTCCTGGTCCTGGTCTGGCGGTGCGCTGTCTGGGTGCAGTGAGCGAGGATCGCTTAAGTATATTGAGAGCAGCTGATCAAATATTTATAGATACGCTTTATGAAACAGGGTGGTACGACAAAATATGGCAGGCTTTCACTGTCTTATTGCCCATCCAAACAGTAGGTGTTATGGGAGACAAACGGACTTACGAAAACGTATTGGCCATAAGAGCGGTACATAGTTTGGACGGTATGACAGCTGACTGGGTCAGAATTCCGTATGAGATCATTGCAGATATCTCCAGCAAAATTGTTAATTCAGTCAGTGGTGTAAACCGGGTTGTTTATGATGTCACCTCAAAGCCACCTGGAACTATTGAGTGGGAGTAGCATTAAAATCCTGTCTCCATTTTTTTTAGCAGAAAACGATAGTTAGGCAAAGTATGTGTGGAATAGTTGGATATATCGGTAAGAACAATGGCATCCCTGTCGTAATTCAGGGCTTACAAAGATTAGAATACAGAGGATATGACTCCTGTGGCATTGCCATGATGGACAGTGACAATATTCATCTGGAGAAGGTGACCGGAAAAGTGGACGAACTTCGCGGTCTTTTAGCTCGCCAGAAAAACTCCAGTCCAGTGGCAATTGGGCATACACGGTGGGCAACTCATGGTCCGCCTACTCTGGAAAATGCGCATCCCCATACCAGTCAAGATGGTAAAGTGGCGCTGGTCCACAACGGAATCATTGAAAATTATAAAACACTGCGGGATAGTCTTGAAGGCTCTGGTTATGTGTTTAGCAGCGAGACAGATACAGAAGTAATCGTCGCCTTGGTTAGCCAGGCGTATCATGGAAATCTGGAACATGCTGTGAGAGAAGCACTTTCACATGTTGTTGGTGCTTATGGACTGGCTGTTATCCACGCTGATGAACCAGAAAAAATTGTGTGTACTCGCAAGGGCGCACCCCTCATTATGGCAGTGGGTGAAAATGAATTCTTTGTGGCATCCGATGTGGCTGCTATTCTCCATTATTCAAAGGATGTCATTTACCTTGATAATGAGGAAATAGGGATACTTACCCCAGATGGAGTGAAGACCTATTCTGGTGCTGATGAACCCGTAGATAAAAAAATTCATAAAATCACTTTCAACCTGCAAGAAATCGAGAAGGGTGGCTATGAGCACTTCATGCTCAAAGAGATTTTTAGCCAACCCCAGACTATATATGATGCCATGCGGGGTCGTCTACTTCCTGAGACAGGCAATGCATTTCTGGGTGGTATAGATCATATGATTGGCCCAATACTCCATGCAGATCAACGTTATTTTACCGCTTGTGGAACCTCATGGCACGCTGGTCTCATTGGTGAGATGATGTTTGAACAATTTGCCCGTCTCCCTTGTGAGGTGGAATATGCCAGTGAGTTTCGATATCGAGAGCCCCTGGTTGATGCCAAATCAATCGTATTTGCTATTAGTCAATCTGGAGAAACAGCAGATACTCTAGCCGCCATCCAGGAAGCTAAAAGTCGTGAAGCAACCGTTTTGGGCATTTGCAATGTGGTTGGCAGCTCCATTGCCAGGGAAACTGAAGCCGGAGTGTATATCCATGCCGGTCCTGAAATAGGCGTGGCATCTACCAAAGCTTTTACCTCGCAGGTAACAGTCTTGTCCCTGCTTACCTTAAAACTAGCCCGTTTGATGGGAATGAGTAAAGCTGACGGTCTTGAAATCAGTCAGGCTATGCAGAAGCTACCCGAAAACGTTGAATGGGTATTGAAACAGGCTGACCAAATTGCCGAAATAGCCAAGTTATACTCTGATGCTTCGAACTTTCTCTATCTGGGTCGCGGTGTCAACTTCCCTGTGGCTCTTGAGGGCGCTCTTAAACTCAAAGAAATTTCATATATCCATGCTGAAGGTTATCCAGCCGCTGAGATGAAACATGGCCCCATTGCCCTGATTGACAAATCAATGCCTATCGTGGCCATTGCTCCCCAGGATAAAACCTACGATAAAATTATCAGTAATATCGAAGAAGTAAAAGCCAGACATGGTCGAGTGATTGCCCTGGCTACAGAAGGGGATACGAGAATCAAGGATATTGCGGACCACGTCCTCTATGTTCCACCTGCATTATCATTTACCGCTCCCATTTTGAACGTGATACCGCTACAACTTCTCTCGTATTATGTTGCTGTTGAGCGGGGGTGCGATGTGGATCAACCAAGAAATTTAGCAAAGAGTGTAACGGTAGAGTAATTCATGCGTAAACTTCTAATACTAATAATTGTCCCGCTTTTTATTTTCGGAGCACGCCCAGATTTTAAAGATGGTGTTTCACTTTACAATCAGGGTGCCTATTGGGAAGCCCTGCGAGTTTTTGCAGAACTGGCTGATGAAGAGGTCTCACTCAACCCGCAGCGTTCAGCTTCATCCTACATGAGAATCAGATGCTATAATAAACTGGGTTTCAGTCAGCGTGCACTCATGCTCGCCAGAGACTTTCCAGTCTCCTATCCCGCGAGTGATTATCTGGATGACCTTGAATACCTCATAGGTGAGATTCACCTGGATCTGGGTGATGCCCGTGAAGCGGCCTGGTATTTTGCTTCTTCTACAATCACTTCAAAGGATAAAAAAATCAGAAAAGCAGCCCGCGATTTCGCAGAATCACTGGTGGGGACTGCCTGTGATCAGGAAGATTTGCATGCCTTGGCAGGCCGATCAATTGATCGAACCGGTCAGTATGTTGCACTCCTGGTAGCTGAACGTTTTTTTAAGGATGGTAATAGGGGGGAATCAATCAGTATTCTCTTCAATATGCGTCCCTACATCACAGATGATGATCTACGCAAGAAAGCCATATCCTTATATGATGGTTTTGGTTCAAGTCAGCCTGAGATACTGCATATCGCAGTAGTTCTGCCACTTACAGGACCTCTAGGAGATATTGGTGGCACCATGCTGGATGGGATTAAATTTTCAGCGATGAATTTCATGGATAGCACGGATCAACAAGTTGAACTGCATATCTTTGATAATGAGAGCAAATTATCTGAAACCATTAATATTGCCAGACAGGTGAGAGATGATCCTCGGGTCATCGCTCAGATTGGTCCTTTAACGAATGAAAATGTTAAGGGTACAGCCGCTGTCCTGGAGGGTCACTCCATACCCATCATTGTCCCAACGGCGACTGAAAATCACTTGACCAACTTATCAAAGGGTATTTTTCAATTCCGCTCCACCAGAGAACGCAAAGCTATTGCCATGGCGGAATATGCGGTGCAGACCCTGGGCTTGGAAACTTTCGCCATTATCGCTCCCTCAACCGAATATGGACAGCAATTCGCAGATAATTTTGCCATGCGCGTCGATGAATTAGGCGGTATCATCCAATATCAGGGCTGGTATGTTGGTGAACCGACTGACCTCAGCAGGGTTCACTTTCGGCGAATCAGAGAACAGGGACTCGAAGAACTCTATACAAAATTTCAGGCAGACTCATTGCGCCTGGACTCCTTACTCATTGGCATGCTTACTGAGGGAGATTCTGTAAATGTGTATGAGGAGCTACTTAATCCTATTTTCAAGAAATCCAGACCCACAAGGGGCGATTCCCTGGACGTAGAGTTGTCACACATCGATGGAATATTCTTCCCAATCCATGAGGGCAATATGCGCTATATTCTCTATCAGCTCGCCAGTAATAACCTGAATACACATATCCTGGGTGATGAGAATTGGCTGGATAAAGAAATTCTAAAGAAAGATGCAAGTTATATCACGGATTTAACCATTGTAGCTGGAGATAGGCTGGGGTTTCAAACAATCAACCCCTCTTTCTCCAATGAGTATGTTCGCATATTTAATCATCGTCCTACCCAATATGATTTCATGGGCTACGATGTTATGGGGATGCTGCTTGAAGCAGCCCAATATGCCGGTGGCTCGGGCCATAAACTCTGGGAAGCCATGATAAACTCTCCCAATTATGAAGGCCTGATTCATCAGGTACAGTGGGGTGGCGATACTCGGCGCGAAAATGATCTGGTCTTTCTAATGGATTATGTTGAGGATTCATTTGAATTAACAGGGTACTATGATAATTCTGGTTTCTTCTCCATGGATAGTCTTGAAGTGGAGTCAACATCGGAGATCGAATAGGGGTTTTAACACCTCATGAAATATCTCATCCTGCACACATTTCGCTGGGTTTCTCAAATAGGTTGGGGGGACTAAGTCCAAACCCCTTCCATGGTTTAAATATGTCTGTCTCTCGTGGTGATAGTAAAAAAAATGTTTCTGCAAACCGTCAAATCTTCTTGAACGAGTTTGGGATCGATGAAGCTTTGCTTGCTGAACCGCTTCAAGTGAGTGGAGATGGAATTGAAATTGTTGAGGCTCCTGGTGAATATGCCAGTCGAGATGCCCTGATAACATCTCAGCCAGGTGTATTCCTGCGTGTTCTCACAGCCGATTGTTCACCCATTCTCATCTGGTCCTCTAAAGACTCAATAGTAGCCGCTGTTCACTCTGGATGGCAAGGTTCAGAGCTGGATATTCTCGGACAAACCCTGAAGAAAATGCACAGTACTTTGGGTGTTGAGATAGCGACCTTAAGTTTGGCTATTGGACCTGGATTGTCTCAGGCCAATTTTGAAGTGGGACCGGAATTTAGTGATAAATTTTCAATGGAATATTTATTACCACTTCCCAATAGTGACAGGTATTTATTTGATAACAATGCCTACTTAAGAGATACTGCCATTCAATTGGGAGTTCCAGCCAATCAGGTTGAAATTTTACCTTTTTGCAGTTTTAGAGATGATAACCTATTTTTTTCCCATCGTCGCGATGGCGGAACTACGGGAAGAATGATGTCAGTTATAGGAATAAATGAATGAATCCCTTCAGCGCGGCAATCCTGGCCATAGTACAAGGTCTTACAGAATTTCTACCCGTCTCCAGTTCTGGTCATCTGGTATTAGGTGAAGCTCTTTTGGGGTCTCACTCTTTCGGAAACAGCATTGCGTTTGAACTGGTTGTTCATCTCGGAACCTTTTTAGCTGTTCTTGTAATATTTTGGAAGGATATTTTAAATTTGGGCCAAGTTTTTTTTACACGTCTCGTAAAACCAGGGACCTGGTCATCAGAGTACCAGAATAATAATGATTTTAGAATAAGCATCTTGATGCTTGTGGCTATGTTGCCAGCAGGGTTTATTGGGCTTCTGCTACGAGATCAGATAAGCGAACTCTTCTCTCAGCCTTTCATGGTTAGCGTTGCCCTTATTGCTACAGGATCAATGCTGTTATCAACCATGTATTTCAAGAAATCGGACAACCCAATCGACCTGAAAAAGGCTCTGCTCATTGGCTTTGCTCAAGCCCTGGCTTTGGTGCCGGGAATATCCCGCTCAGGATCTACTATTTCCATGGCCCTTGGTCTGGGAGTTAAGCAGGAAGAGGCTGCACGATTCAGCTTTATCATGGTGCTACCTCTTATTGTTGCTGCTACTGTTCTCGAATTCCTTGATCTCGTAAAGGTTGGCATTTCATCAGATGAAATTTCAATTCTGCTCATCGGATTGATCGTTTCATTTATCGTGGGAATATTTAGCCTGAAGTGGCTGCTTCAATTATTGAAGCGTGGTAAATTTCATTATTTTGCCTGGTATTGTTTCATGATTGCCATTATAGGATTGATTTACTTTTAACCATGCCCCCAAAATTAAGTTATAGTCAGATTATTTCTGAACTCCAGGCAGGGCAAGTGGCGGGTTTGTATTTCGCTATGGGGTCAGACTACTACCTTTATAGAAAATTTCTGAACGAATTTCAAACAGCTTTCAAACTACGTTTTGGTGACAACGCCAATCTGGTTCAGCGGTGGGGAGCAGATCTTAAGCTTGCAACGGATGTAAGCAATTTACTTGGTGGAGGAGGCCTCTTTTCTTCAGCAAGTCTGATTATGCTTCACGAAATCCAGGACGCCGGGACCGCGGTAAAAACCAAACTTGCTGAAATGCTGGGGAATTTGCCAGAAGATACCGTTGTACTGGCTCATTACTCAATCAGCGATTTCAGAAAAGCAAAGTGGCTAGACGCAATACAGAATGTCGCTCAAGTAGTTTCCATAGCAAGACCGGAAGCCTCTCAATTACCGGGGTTGGTTGGCAAGATGGCAGCTCAACGGAACCTCAAGATAGATGAAGCCGGGATATATCGTCTGATCGAGTTGAGCAGTGGTGAGTTAGCCATCATAGATAATGAGCTTGAGAAAATTACACTCTTCCTGGAAGATGTGTCTGAGTCTGTTGGTCGCGAAGTCGTAGATCAGGTGGCCGGGGCCATAGAAAATGCTCAGGCTTCACAATTTATTGACGCAATTTTCAATCGGGATCGTCAGGTCGCAATCCAGACATTGGTTGAAATTGATCATCAGGGGAAGGAAGGGTTGCCTTATTTGGTCTCCCTCCTTTACAATTGTCTAATCCAACTCATGGCCCTCAGAGAATCACCTGAGGCCAGGAAAACTATCAGCCAGGGTGCGACATCCTGGTATTTTTTGAGCAAATTAGGTTCTGTCTCAAAAAATTATTCTCTAAAAGAATTACAGGATGCAACACGTGAGCTGGCAAATCTGGACTTGAAGTTTAGATTGGGTTCCATGGATACACTAACCGCTTTTACTGAATGGGTATCAAAGGTTGTCTAAAGGATGAGTGAGAAGCCCTTAAAAACAGACGAACAACTTATTGCAGAGTTCCAGAATGGGAATGAGAATGCATTTGTTGAATTGGTTGATCGCTATAAGGATCGTCTGGTGAACTTTGTATATCGCTTTCTCCATGATATGACAGATGCCGAAGACATGGTCCAGGAAACTTTTTTAAAAGTTTATAAGAACAAACATGCCTATCGTGAAATCGCAAAATTTTCAACCTGGATATACACAATCGCCGGTAATCTGGCCCGGTCAGAACTGAGAAAACGCAAACGCCGTAAAACATATACGATGTCAGCCCTTTCCTTTGATGACAATGAATTTACTCCAGTTGATCCGGGGAAAGACACAGAAGGTATTGTTTTTAATAGCTATGCTGGGGAAGAAATAATGAAGGCCATTTATGCACTTCCCGAACCTTTTAAAACCATAATTATTTTACGAGATATTCAGGAACTTTCTTACGAAGACATCAGTACAATACTCGACATCCCAATGGGCACTGTCAAGTCACGTGTCAATAGAGCACGTTTGAAATTGCAGGAAACATTGAGCTACTTAAAGGAGTGATCCTATAGCTAAAAACGCTATTGTTAGAGCACCACACATCGAGGAAGAATAGGCATGCAAAACACAGATTGCACATTTATTTGCGAACAGTTCACCGAATATCAGGAAAATTCGCTATCATCCGAAATCCGAGCCCAGGTCGACAGTCATCTAGCCTCATGCTCCTCCTGTCTTGAAATTTTTCAAAAATTAACCGGTGTTATTGAAACTCTGCATAAACTTCCTACCCTCAAGGCTTCATCCAGTTTTAATTCAACATTATTATCACGGATTAATACGTTAAACCAGGAAACTGTCTGGCAAAAAATTTACCACTCTTCCTATTCAAGAGTGGCAGGGTATGCTATTGCAGCCGGTCTCATTTTTGCAATTGGTATTAATATCTTGATTGATCCTATTGCTCCAATGAAATCTGGCACTCAGTCAAATTTTGCAGGGGATAAGATCAATCCAAATCAGCCCACTGAATCACTCGCAGCGATTTCAGATAGTTCTGCAAACCATCCTGTAGACTCATTAACGCTTCAGAATTCGACGATTACTTCCCAGAATCAATCAATGCAATTGGTCAGTGGAAAGAAATAAGCTTTAGCTCCACAAATTCCCTCTCGATAAAATCTCAATTTATCCTTGTTAGGAGCGGAGTATCAATTGATTTTGGTGCTCTTAACTTTTAACTTTAAGTCTATGGCGTAAATCGTCTGAAATGACGTATTCTTAAGAATTTCTGAAATAGATATCTTCTCGAGGAAAATTTCGATGAAGTCCAGCAGGGAAAGGTTCGATCATGGCGCTCACAGATATTGATTTAGCGAATATGGATACGCAGCCCTTCTTTAAGTCCCAAATCCACCATCTGTTCAATATCCTCTATACGCTTTATCCAGATGTAAATGTCTATTTCTATACAAAGATCAACAGTCAGGGGTTTGACCTACAGCAGATACCTGCAAACAAAGCGCACCTCTTTGACACCATACCTGCGGATGTCCCAGCCATAATGGAGATGACATCTGCAAAAGAGATAAAAAGTAAGTTTATAAAAAACCAGGAAAATGCCGCTATGTTCTCGACGGAACCTGCTGAATGGGCAGCATACTCAGTTCTATCTCCCCTGGGTGAGTCGGGTGGTATAGTAGGATTTTTGCTTAGCATTTTCCCAAAAGAATTTGATCGTGATATGATTAATCTGGAAGTCTTCGATGAAGTGGCTGCCAGCATTACTGTAAATTCGCTCACTTCAAGTTTATTGGAGAGTTACAAGGAGAGATCCGATCACCTCTCCGTCATGCTTGAAGTAAACACCCATTTAAATGTCGCAGCTACAAAAACTGATTTTCTTTATGAAATATCTCGCTTCGGAAAATACTTCATTCAATTTGACCGAGCTGTCCTTGTCCTTCATCCAGAAAACACACCTGAATATTTCATGATTGATTCGATTGAAGGAGATGAGACGGGTTTACAACAAGGCATGAGTTATCCCGTTTACAATTCTCTGGTGAGTAAAACCATCCTCACTGGCCATCACTTCATTTATAAGAAAAGCAACAAGCCTGAGCCTGATGGAATATATCGTACCGGAGATTTTCAGGAATATCCATACAGCCAGGTCATCGGCTTTCCTCTGGCAAAAGTCAAAAATGGTCCCGGTGTGCTCGTCCTTGAATCTTCGAAAGAATATCCCATCAAGCAAAGTGAATTGGGCATTTTCGAGATGATAAGCCAAAGTTTAGGGGCAGCACTGACTCGCTTCAGCCTCTATGAGCGCCTCAACAACTATGCAACAATTGATACACTCACTCACCTCTACAATATTCGGGCTTTAAAACAGCGCTTTGAGGAAGAATTGGCTCGTGCCGGTCGTTATCAAAATTCTCTGGTGGTTCTCTTTCTTGATCTTGACAAATTCAAATTGGTCAATGATACCTATGGGCATCTCGTCGGTGATTTCGTCCTAAAGGAAATATCACAAATCATACGAGAAACAATTCGTACAAGTGATATTCCTGGCCGATATGGGGGAGAAGAGTTTGTCGTTATTATGGTGAACGCTGACGCGGAGGCTTGTATGGCTAGTGCAAAAAGAATTTGCACAGCAGTTCGTGAACACCAATTTGAAATGAACGAAACGAATATTGAAAATAGAATCAGTATTGGCCTTTCCGAGTTTCCTCGAGACGGTGAGAGCATGCAGGATTTAATCCAGTCAGCAGATGCTGCTATGTACACTGCTAAGCGTCGCGGTGGGGATCAAGTCGTTAAATACGAGAAAGGGATGGTGCCCAAATCACGCGCCTGAATCATGTGAAGTTGCTTTTCATCGTTGGTACTCTCCTCCTGGTTTCTGGAAATCCAGTGCGAGCTCAAAATATCAACCTGCCTGCAATCATTTTATCAAATGTACCATTTGAAATGGATTGGGAGGGCTTTTCCCAGGCCAGCCCGGAGCATCCTGTTGTAGTCAAAGGACTATCAGGGGGCATGTTTAACATCACCAGCCCCATAGGCAGCGCAGATGTGAAAATTCAGGGCAGGATTGTTCTGGAATATCCCCTCGAGGAGGGTGGTTTTGAGAATAGGGATGTATCATCAATTCCCGGGTGGTTGAGTCTATTACCTCCACTTCTGGCCATTGTTTTGGCCCTGCTCACCAAAGAAATGCTGATCTCTCTTTTTGCCGGCATCTGGGCAGGCGTGACGATTATGATGAGCTACAATCCCATCAAGGGTTTTCTCAGCGCTCTGGATGGGTATATCGTTGATAATCTCGCCGACTCAGGGCATGCGACGATTTTGATTTTCACCTTCGGCTTTGGCGGACTTATCGGAATTGTCCAACGCAACGGAGGGCTGGCAGGCATTGTGGCTATTGCGGCAAAATTTGCCAAGACTCGCGTCCGAGGGCAAGTAGCAACTGCATCCATGGGACTGTTCATCTTTTTTGACGACTACGCCAATAGTCTTCTCGTGGGCAATACCATGCGACCCTTTACAGACAAACTGCGTATCAGTCGAGAAAAACTAAGCTATATTGTTGATTCAACAGCCGCCCCAGTTGCCAGTATTGGAATAATTAGCACCTGGATAGTTTTCGCCATGTCTCTATTGGACGGTCAGCTGCAAATCCTCGGGATTCAAACGAACGCCTACCTCATTTTTCTATTGGCAATTCCCTTTAGCTATTACGCAGTTCTCGCCATCATCTTCGTTTTTATGAATGCAACAATGAAACGTGAGTTTGGTCCTATGTATGAAGCTGAAAAACGGGCCATTACAACCGGAGCTATTTTACGTCCGGGAGCCAAGCCCTTGTCTGATGACTCATTGATACGTAATGCCATGCCCGAAGGAATTCCACACCGTTGGTACAATGCTGTAATACCTGTCGCTATTGTCATTTTTGGAACCATGCTGGGGATGTTGGTCACAGGCATGCCTGATGTATTCCCTGAAAACATAAGCTTTCTGCAAAAAATTCTCATCATCATGGACAATACCAATTCCAGTCAGGCCCTGCTATGGGGGAGTTATGTCGCAACTTTCACAGCCATCGTCATGGCACTGGGGCAGAAGCTGCTCACCTTGAGAGTAGCCCTGGAAAGCTGGTTTGAAGGGGCAAGAACCATGTTTCTTGCAGTTATTATCCTCATTCTGGCCTGGAGCCTGGGTAGCGTTTGCACCGATATTCATACCGCCGATTTTATCGTCCACTACACCCGGGATTGGATTTCACCAGGACTACTGCCTGCTCTGACTTTTATAATGGCCGCTTTGATTAGTTTTGCTACGGGCACATCCTATGGAACCATGTCCATCTTAATCCCTCTCATCGTGCCTTTATCTGTACAATTGACAGGCGATGTCCACAACGTGATGTTCTGGGCCACATTTTCTGCCATCATTAGTGGGGCAACCTTTGGGGACCACTGTTCACCAATTTCAGATACTACCATCCTCTCATCTCTGGCCAGTGGTGCAGACAACGTAGATCACGTTCAAACCCAACTTCCCTATGCTCTCGTAGTCGGTGGAGTATCCATTCTGTTTGGTTTTCTTCCCATTGGTTTGATTCCTGGTGCTGGTTATTTGACGGGGGTCATGTTTTATGCCCTCAGTATTACCGTCTTGTTTCTCATACTAAAATTCTTTGGTAAAAATCTTCCCACAGAACCATCTGAACTTACAGGAGTTGAAAGCCTTTAGTATTATGTGGAAACGGACCGTGGGCAGAATAGCAGCCATACTCATCTTTACATTGATTTCAGCCCTCCATGGTGCTGATTCATTAAAGACATATGATACCCGAGCTATTGATGCCTTCATGGATGGAATGGATCTTGAATCCGCTGGTAACTTCGAGCAGGCGATTTTGGCCTATAAAAGAGCCATAAACTACGATCCCAAAGCGGTAGATATCCATTTCTCACTGGCCAAGCTATATCTCCAATCCGAACAGCAGGAATTAGCTCATGCTTCCCTTTTAAATGTGATTAAATATGATTCTAGAAATGTTGATGCCCTGGAATTGCTGGGGGAGATATCCCAATTCAACCAGGAGCATGTTATGGCTCTTGGCTATTTTGAGCGTGTCCTCGATATCGATTATAACAATGATTATGCAATTCTTCAATCCGCTCAGATTCATCATGCACTTGGGGATACCATCCGCGAAGCTGAGTTTCTCTTCCGTCTCTGGGAGTTGGATACTGACCGGCTTGCCGCCTTACAGAGAGCTGAATCCATCTACCTCGGTGCCAATGACTATGACAGAATCACTGAGCTATATAGCAAACTGATCAAACGTATGCCTACAAAAACAGATCTGGTCGGTCGGCAGATCAGACTTTTCCTGGGAATGAATCGATTTTTTGATGCAGAAGCTCTCATGGACTCCCTGATTGGCGTGGCTCCATATTCAATGGATTTGCAGAGTATGAAAACCGACCTGGTAAAAGTGATGCATGGTGAAATGGCAGCCGTTGACTACCTCACAGAGGTCGTGCGAGACTATCCTGATGCCTGGGAATTAAAATTAAAACTGAGCCAACTGTTGATAGATGCAGGGGAGTCTACAACCGCCCGCTCACTACTTATGGATATTCTTGAAATCAAACCTGAATTGGCTAATGCCGTTTCGATGTTGGTATGGACCTACCTTGATGTGGATGATGTACATCAAGCACGTGATGTTTTAGGAAATCACCTCCCCGCTTTCCCTGAAGATTTTTTCTTGCACCGACTCATGGGAAGTATCATGCATGATATTGCAGTAAAAGCAGCTGATTCACTACATTATCAAATTGCTCTTGATGCACAGAAAGCCGCCCTGAAGCTGAGACCCAACGATCAGCAAACCCTCCATTTGATAGCCAATACACTTGAGCTTTTCGGTCGACGAGAAGAGGTACTCGAGACCTATCTCCAGCTCATTGAAATCAATGGTGAAGATGATCTTGCCTTAAATAATTATGCATATTTGATAACTGAAGGGGATGTCAGTGAAGACACCCTGCGACATGCAGCGGAATTTGTTGAGCGGGCTTTGGCTATTCAACCCGATAATGCCCCCTATCTGGATACAGCAGGTTGGATATACTTTAAATTGGGTCACGTTCAGCTCGCCCGCGAATTCATCGACCGATCCTTGAATATCAACCCGGACAATGCCGAGGTTTTAATGCACATGGGAGACGTTTTAGAGTATCTTGGAAAGTCGAATGAGGCCTATATCTACTACATGCGCGCAGATAAGCTGAAATGATCAAGACCCGGGAACTAAAGCACGTATTTTGTGTTTCAAAAACTGAAGCAATGAATACTAAAAGGAAATCAAATTGAGTTTAATCAGCCTGGTTATTCCAGTATACAATGAAGAAGAATCGCTCCTTGAACTGTATAGCCAAATCAGAGAAGCGCTGGAACCATCGATTCATGAATTTGAGGTATTGTTTATCGATGATGGTAGTCAGGATAAATCGCTTCAAATCATGGATGAACTAGGTCGTGAAGACCCCAGAGTAAAAGCAATTGGATTCCAGAGAAATCATGGCAAAGCAACGGCTTTAAACACAGGATTTCAAAAATGCGAAGGTGATTATGTCATCACCATGGATGCTGATCTTCAGGACGATCCCAATGAAATTCTTGATCTCATAGCAATCCTTGATTCGGGGTGGGATATGGTTTCCGGCTGGAAAAAGGTCAGACACGATCCTATTGGGAAGAGATGGCCTTCTAAGTTGTATAATTTTACGGTTTCAACCCTCTCTGGTATCCCCATTCATGATTTCAATTGTGGCTTGAAAGCTTATACCCGCAAAGTTGTAAAAAATATCGAGCTCTATGGAGAGATGCATCGCTACATCCCTGTTTTGGCCAAACAAAAGGGCTTCAGCTGTACCGAAAAAGTGGTTTCACACAGAGCGAGAAAATACGGTGAATCCAAATATGGAATAAAACGACTTTTTACAGGTTATCTCGATTTATTCACAGTCATGTTCCTGGGCACCTACATGCGGAAGCCCATGCATTTCTTTGGATTGGCAGGCATGGTATTGCTCGTATCGGGAATGGGCATCCTCGCCTTCTTAAGCATCCAATGGTTTCGACAGTATTTGTTTGGAACAGGACAATGGATAGGCGGTCGTCCCATATTTTACATCGGGATGCTGCTTTCAATCATTGGGGGTCAGTTTATTTCGATGGGACTTCTGGGTGAACTTATAACCAGCTCACTCCATAAGGAGAAGCCTGTCATCCATGGCGATGACTGATCTTAAAACTCCGTGCGACTCTCTCTAATCAGCGTTGGTCCACCGTATCGCGGGGGCATATCCGACCTAAGTGCACTTATTTATGAGGAATTGAGCAAAGACCACCAGGTTCAGTTCATCAATTTCAAACGGCAATACCCTTCAATTCTTTTTCCAGGTAAAACAGAATACAAAATTGGCGACCGAGCTTCAGATTTTCCTTCAAAACGGATTATTGATTCCATCAATCCTCTCACCTGGCTTCAGGCAGTCAAACAGATCAGGGACTTTGATTCTGAATGGGCAATTTTTCGCTACTGGAATCCATTTTTTGCCCCACTCATTGGCTACATCGCCAGAAAATTGCGTAAAAAATCTATAAAAGTTGCCATCCTCATCGACAACCTGGTTCCCCATGAGGAATCCTTCCTTGACTCATGGATGGCGCGCAGGATTCTCTCCCGAGCTGACCATGTCATTACCATGTCTAAATCTGTTTCAGAAGATGTGCAGACGCATCGACCTGGGATGAGAACATCGACCTTATTTCATCCTCTCTATGAAATATATCATTCCAGCCATAGCAAGGCAGAAGCAAGAGCAAAACTACATTTGCCTGATCATCCAATTGTACTCTATTTTGGACTCATCCGTCCCTATAAGGGGCTGGATATTATGATTAAAGCATTGGGGTGCATTAAACACGAATTTGATGATTATACTGCACTCATTCTCGGTGAAGCTTATGAGGATTCACAAAAATATGTGGATCTTATTAAATCAGAGGGGATTTCGTCCTACACCATATTTCGGAATGAATTTATTAGCGATAGTGAGCTTCCGCTTTATTTCTCAGCAGCTGATGTCCTGGTTTTACCCTATCGCACTGCAACCCAAAGTGGAATTGTGGGCATCGCGCTTCAAATGGATCGTCCTGTCATAGCTACCAAGGTTGGCGGTTTGGGAGAATATATCCAGGAGGGGGAGACAGGCTATCTGGTCGAACCAGAGAATCCCGAAGCGATGGGACAGGCAATACTCAGTTTTTTCCTCCAAGGTGATTCCGATAGGATGACTGAAAATATAAAAGCAACAAAATCCCAGTATTCTACTCAAAGCTTTTGTCTCCAGCTCATACAGGATCTACAAAATGCCTGATCCAAAGATTTGTATCCTTGTGCTGAACTGGAATGGGGTGGATGATACCATCGAATGCATTCATTCGCTGAAAAAAGTGACCACCAACAATTCTGAGATTGTGGTCATAGACAATGGATCCAGTGATGATTCAGTTCAACGTATTCGACAGCAATTTGGCGATGTTAAAATCATTGAACTTGAGTCAAATCTGTTCTATGGAGGCGGAAATAATGCTGGCCTTGATTGGGCTCAGAATCATGACTTTGATTATGTTGTCTTTTTGAACAATGATACCACTGTAGAACCCGATTTTCTGGAACCATTGCTGGCAGGATTTGAATATACCCAGGGAATAGGCGGGGTGGCTCCACTTATGTGCTATTCCGCTGTGCCAGAGCTTATTTGGTATGGTGGTGGGCAAGTCAATTTGTGGACGGGGGTAGTTGAGCATCTGCATATCAGAAAAAACGTTTCCAAGCTTGAGATCAAACCGATGATTACAGATTATATAACGGGTTGTTGTCTCATGATGCCAACCAAGCTGGCTGTTGAGCTGGGTGGATTCGATCTCTCATTTAAGATGTATGGCGAAGATGTGGATCTTTCACTGCGTGCCAGAGCTGCAGGTTATAAGCTTTTGTTCGTACCTGAGAGTAAAATATATCATAAGGTTTCAGCATCTGTGGGAGGAGAATTTGCATTCTCTAAATTGAAAAGAAAACTTAGTGGTCTGTTAAGAATATTTGCAACTCATGCAAAATGGTACCAGTGGATTTCGATTCTCCTCTTTCAATTAATTTTCAGCATCAAGTATGTATTCATTTATCTGAAAAACAGAACATCTAGTGGAAACAGAGCTGGTGCAGAAAGTTGATTCTTCCATGAAGCGATTGATATGGTTTTCTGAGATTAAGTGGGATTATCTGGTCACCAGGAAGCAACAGATTCTAAATCGTTTTCCATCGAATATAAAAATTCTTTTTATCGAGCCCTTCGTAATTGGGAAGCAACAGAACTGGTTCCCCAAGCGGCATGGGAACATTACTGTTATCACCATCCCATTTTTGAAAACCATACCTCAACCTCTCATATCCAGTCTGTTTGATCTCAGAATCATGCGCTGGATATTTGGATTAATAGGCGCTGTATATTTTAAGGTCATCTCCGGCTTCTTAGGATTCTCTGGTCGCAATCGAGTCATTGGGCTCAGTTCTGCTTTCTGGGGTAAGATTGCAGGGAGACAAAGGGCCAATCTACATTTCTACGATGCCAATGATGCCCATCTGGATTTTCCAGGAACGCCTGTATGGTTAGAAGAATATCTTCGGGCTTATCTTACTGTCGCCCAGCTCTGTTTTTCAGTGAGTCCTGAGATCAGTGCCAACATTGAGAGTTTGGGAGCCAGGAATATTCAATTGCTGGGGAATGGGGTGGACTTTGACCATTTCTCAACACCACAACCTCAACCTGATCGTCTCAAGAGTATATCCAGGCCCATTCTTGGGTATGCCGGAGCCATGGATTGGTTGGATGCTGCCCTTATATTGAAAGTATGTAAGGCTTTCCCTGAATATGATATTGTGCTTATTGGTCCCGAAATTCGTCAGGGTTGGTTCGAAAATAAGCCAGAATTTAAAGGATTAGAAAACCTGGTCTATCTGGGAAAGGTCGATTATCAGGTCTTACCTGCTTATGTGCAAACATTCAAAATTGCCCTCATTCCATTTGTAGTTGATGAATTAACCAGGCCATTGAATCCAAACAAACTATATGAATATAGTGCAGCTAACAAAGCAGTGGTTTCCATGAATTACTCATCAACGATTAATAACTTGAGAGATGTGATATTTGTGGGCAATTCCCACCAAGAATTTATTGAAAAAGTGAAGTCGGCTATCGATAGCCCTTCGAATCCAGCCAGGATTGATTTAGCGAAAGATCACAGTTGGCATGAAATAGCAAATTTCATGGCAGAGGCCATCTTAAATTTTAACATCAAATCTAGACATTTGGCTTAGGTTGAGAATGAAGAAATTTCAATCTCCTTTCTCCGAGTTTACGAGTAATGCGCTTACGCTAATCACTGGGACAACATTAGCTCAAGTCATCCCCGTTGCCATTAGCCCAATACTGACCAGACTATATTCGCCAGAGGATTATGGCGTATTTGCACTCTTCGTAAGTATAGTAGCAATTCTATCAGCTTTCGCATCGGGAAAATATGAACTAGCTATCATGTTACCTCGGAGAGAGAGAGATGCTGCAAATATACTGGGACTTACTTTTGTATTGGCTATGGTTAGCAGCGCTATATCACTCGGTGTATTAGCGATCTTTAATGAAAGTATAAGTCAAGTTCTAGGGAACGAAAAAATCGCAAAATGGTTATATGTCGTTCCAGGCGCAGTTTTTCTAAATTGCGTTTTTCTAAGTTTTAGTTATTGGGAGAATAGACAAAAAAGATATAAACGATTAGCCCTGAACAGAGTTGTTCAGAGTGGGTTTACCGCTTCATCAAATTTAGGTATTGGTCTGGGTGGATATGGATGGGGATTGATTTTATCAAGCCTGTTCGGCCAAAGCGTGGCAACCACCATTTTAGGTAGGAAAATTTGGCATGATGATCGACATTTATTTTCAAAGATTAATTTTCTCAGAATGCTTGCATTATCCAAACGTTATTCAAAATTTCCCCGCATAAGCCTTCCCAATGCGCTGTTAGATAATATTAGATTACTTGGAATAAATATGATGATCACCAGAACTTTTTCTGTGAGCGCCTTGGGACAGTTTTCGCTTGCATGGAAAATGGTTCAAGTACCAATGTCTTTAATTGGAGGTGCCCTAACACAGGTATTCTTTCAAAGAATAGCAAGTGCTGAGAAGTGGGACCTGTACCGTATAATAAAAAAATACATTCTCAAATTGGTATTGATATCCTTGCCTATTTTTATAGGAATTAATCTATTTGCCTTAGATCTTTTTATTGTGGTTTTTGGTGAGAAGTGGCATTTAGCAGGGGAAGCCGCATCTGTCATGTCAATCTGGCTATTTATGAATTTTATAAGTAGCCCTATAACAAACGTATTCATCGTGCTTGGTCGACAGGACATAACGCTTCTGTCATCCATAGTATATATGCTGGCACCGTTACTAATATTTTTCACATTTAGTGATATGGGTTTTATCAATGTCCTCACGATTATATCATATACAATGAGCGCAATATTATTTATATATATTCTTACCGCGTTTGTTTTCGCGCGAAGGGAGCAGTTAAGTGTACACGAATCTAACTAACGATTATTTGACAGGCAAAAAATTTACAAATGGGGCAAAAGTTAGTTTAAAAAATCTCAAATGCAGTTCTGCCAGCAGAGATGAATATTTAGTTAAGATGTGCGAGAATAAAAAGGTTCTGCATTTTGGATTTCTTGATCATTTACCACTTATTGATGGGAAAATAGAAGCTGACCGCTGGCTACATAAAAAATTGATGGGTGTAAGCAAAGTCTGCTATGGGCTTGATCTGGATAAAAAGGGAGTCGAATATATTCAGAGTAAATACAATTACGAAAATTTGTATGCGCTGGATATTCTGAAAGATGAACTACCCGATGAAATTCAGGATGAATCTTTTGACTATATTCTGGTTCCTGATGTCATTGAACATCTGGGAAACCCAGTTCAGTTTTTGACAGCAATTCGTCAAAGGCTAATGAAAAACACGAAGAAAATGTTCATTACAGTTCCTCATGCTTTAAGATATAATAATATTCTTAACTCATTTAAGGACATCGAGCACGTCAATTCTGATCATAGATTTTGGTTCACTCCCTACACAATAGCAAAAATAGTTACAGATGCTGGTTTTGTTCTAGAGAAGATTAGTTTGACCGAGCACGGTGGGTTCACCAGAAATCAGATATTCAAAAAAATGCTAGTTTCTAAATACCCAGTATTGCATGATACTTTGATTGCAGAAGTAAGGTAATTTTTGTATCGATGAAAATCATTTTAATAACTTCAACTTTTCCATTTAAACCAGCTGAAGAGTTCCTGGAAACAGAAATCCTGTTTTGGGCTGAGCGGAGTGATATTTCTGTAAGTATAGTACCCCTTTCATTTGGGAATGACAGGATGCGTAGTATCCCAGAAAATATCAATTTAGATCTTTCCATTACCAGAAAATTTATGAGTGAACTACATAAAGCTCTTTTTTATGGCTTGCAAGTTTTCTTCGTGAAGTACTTTTATATAGAGCTGCTCTCAGAGGTGAAATCCAATTGGAAGAAAATTTCACCACTCTTTTCTTCCATCATTAGCTATCTGATTTCCTATCATTCGTTTAAAAAGTTCTTGAAACGGCAGCCCAAGCTGAACGAGACAGTGTTCTATACATATTGGAATAATGAAGCAACGTTTGCATTACAGAGCTTAAAAAAGAGATATGGATACCAAATATTTAGCCGGATACACGGCCACGATCTTTACAAAAATCGTAGAACTGCTGGATACATGCCCCTGAAAAAACATTTTACAAAAAATATTGATGGTGTGTTTACAGTCACAGATAACGCCAGAGAATACCTTACGAGTAACTATGGTTTTGAGGGGAAAGTGTTAAAACTGGGCCGACTAGGCGTAATTGACAGGAAGATTAAGACCGGACCTGCATCTCAAAATTCACTTCATATTGTATCATGTTCACATTTATCAGAAGTTAAACAAATTCACAAAGTGATTGAGGCTTTATGCAAATTAGCTTTGTCAAATACCCATATCGAATATAGGTGGACGCATCTTGGGGGGGGGCTATTGTATGAACGTATTCAACGTCTTGCCTCAGAGAGTTTGGCTAGTATCAAGAATGTAAACTATAAAATTTTGGGAGTTGTTGAAAACGAACGAGTTTTTAGATTTTATAAAGAAGAACAAATCGATTTATTTATTAATGTGAGTATGTCTGAGGGCGCACCAGTTACAATTATGGAAGCCCTTAGTTGTCACATTCCAATTGTTGCCCCGGACATAGGAGGCATAGGAGAAATGGTGATCAATAATCATAATGGTCGCCTTTTAAACTCAGATTGTTCTATTGAGAGTATAATAGAGGCATTGTCCGATATAGAATTATTTAAGCGAGAAGAAACCAGGATGAATTCACATGCAATTTATCTAAATAAATATGATGCGCGCCGCAACTATGTCGACTTTATAAACTTTATTGCTGATAAATCAAGAATTGAGGTCCAGGCCTGATACAGCAATCTGGCACAGCAGTAAAGATTACTGGAACCGATGCAGACGTTCCAGGGATAATTATCACCCATAAATTTTTGCTATCAAACTAGATTTGGTACCAAGGTACTTTTTCATTTCCAAAATAGTTAATGCATGCTTACACAAATTAGCTTCAGTCTGAGGAGTCGACCGATTTTCAGATGATAAATCATTTTCCATGTACCATTATGGGTTTAGCTTCGAAGCAAATGAAGCTTGGTAGGGTCTCAGCCCGCGCTGGAGTTACCATATCCTTCTTTGAACCCTAACCACTCCTGACTATCACAAGGACTCACTATGTTTTCAGAATTTATACGTAAAGATATTGTCAAAGCTGGAGCAATATTTCTGCTGGTTCTCCTCGTCTTATTCTCTGCAATATTTTTAAAGGGTTACATCTTTGGTGGAGGTGATACGACAGCCGCCGCAGGGATGACTGGCCAACTTAGTATCTACCATAGTGAGACAGGGGAGTATCCTTTATGGCAACCCTACATTTTTTCTGGAATGCCCTCTTTCAGTAGTATGATGTACACAAAAGGAGTCTATTTCCCAAATTACTTGATCGGCATTTTGGGTCAGCTGGGATTACCTCCGCTCTGGGGGATGCTATTCCATTATCTTTTTGCTGCCATGGGGGCGTACATCCTCCTCAGACATCTTAAAACTGATCATTTTTCTGCCATTCTGGGTGGGCTAGCCTATATGCTCACGCCTTTCTTTATAGTGATGATTACCGCGGGTCATGGATCCCAGATGATGACTGCAGCCTATCTACCCTGGTTAATTTATGCCACCAAGAGGATATTTGACCAACCCGACCTGAAAGGTCTGATAATCCTTGCCATCGTGGCTGGCTTCCAGCTTCAAAGGGGACACGTCCAGGTTGCTTATTATGGATGGATGGCCATAGGCTGGTATGTCGTCATTGAAGTAATTTTCAGGGCGCTGGGGAAAAACTGGAAAAATTTTCATCTCTCAGTTGGATATTTGCTGGGAGGTTTAATGCTCGGAATCGGTTTGGCGGCAGTCCTATACATCCCTTCCCTGGCATATGTTGCCCACACGATTAGAGGCGGAAGCGCTGGTGGGGGACTAGAATATGGTTATGCCACGAGTTGGTCTTTTCCACCCTATGAATTTATTGCACTCTTTTTCTCTGACTGGTTTGGATTTGGTGGTCAAACCTATTGGGGTGGTCGCACCTTCACCGAACATTCCGACTTTATCGGGTTGACACTCCTCATCCTCATGGTCGCAGCATTTTTTAATCGGGAAAACTTAAAGGAAAAAGTTTTTCTGCTTTCTACCATACTGCTAGCGTTGCTGGTGAGTTTTGGAAGCTATTGGCCCTATCTGTACGACATGCTTTTCAAACTGCTCCCATTTTTTAATAAGTTCAGAGTCCCTTCAATGATACTCATATTAATGGAACTCATGGCAGCAATCCTGGCTGGAGTTGGGTTATTCACGCTGGTTACCATGGACGAGAAACGCCGGGCAGAACTGGTAAAGAAAATGCTTATCGCCACAAGTGTTATGGGTGGGCTGTTCGTCATCGTGCTCCTTTTCAAAGGAATGATCACAGGAGCTTTTTCAAATGCGTTGGTGGATTCACCAAAACATCACCCCCAACTGAGTAGCGCTCGAATCGATATGTTTTACGCCAGCCTGATTAAAGGTCTATTCATTGGAACCCTGGGATTGGCTGTGATCTGGGCATATTTCGCTCAAAAAATTAAAGGAATGGTTCTCTCGCTTGCAATGATTGCTCTTGTTGTTGTAGAGTTAGGTCACGTAGACTTACGTTTTACGAAAAATGCTGTAGCAAAAAGGAGAGGTCTGGCTGGAGAGCAAGAAACGCCGGCGATTCGAAAACTGAAACAGCTCACAGCAGAGAATCCTGGTAGAGTATTTCCAGTTCATACCCTGTTTGGCTCCAACGTTTGGGCCTTGCATGGCCTGGAATCAATCGGAGGTTATAGTCCTGCTAAATTGAAGATACTACAGGATTTTCTTAACTCTACCCGAATTGAACAAACTTTCTTACCCAAGTACTACGCCCAAACTGCCAGTGGCACCACGCCCAAGCTCATTGGAGATGTTGATCCAGCTCTAAGGAAACGACATCTGGATTTACTGAGGAATCTGAATGTAAAATATTTGGTTTCTCCTTACCCCATGAATGATCCGCTCTTCAAGTTGATTGATCAACCCCTGCATATTGTCAGGGGACAGAGAGCTCAAGTGTTGATTTATGAGTTCACAGATGACTATTCCAGAGCATGGTTCGTTCCAGAGATTGTTACTGTGAGTACTTCAAGCGATATGAGCTTAAAAATGGATGCATCCCTATCAAGCCCGGCTGATATAGCCTACGTCCTTGACCCTGAAGGAAGTTTAGGGAAATCCACCTACGGTGTAGGTACGGTTAATGTTGAGGAGCACTCTCTTCAATCACTCCAGTTAAAAACAGATAATAATGAAGATGGATTTTTAATCGTCAGTGAAGTGTATTATGCTGCTGGATGGTCAATCTATATGGAAGACGATACCAAATTGGAGATGTTTGCATCAAATGAGTTGATTCGTGGTATCCCAGTCCCGGCTGGCCAGCATACGTTAAAGTTTGTGTATGAACCGCCTGCAGTCCGAGCTGGATTTAGAATCACCTTATTGTCAGCTCTTATCATATTAGGTCTTGGAGCTTTTCTCTTTTATAGAAGCAGGCAACATACAGAGCAAGAGTAATGCGGGAATTTAGATCCACTACAAATATTAAGCTGGGGCTTTTTGTCCTCAGTATTCTGATAATTATTGGATCCCTGTTATATACAAATTGGATTGTTAGAGAATTGCGTGATGACAATCTTCGTTTCCTGAACTACAACTCTAAATTATTGGCGAATGCGCTTTCCGCTGATTTGCAAAGCAAAGCCTTTCTGAATGAACAACGTCAATTTTTAAGTTATAATGCAAATCTATATGCCACCGCGCTTTCGGCTGATTCGCCCAATATGGATTTTGCCTTTAATCAAATTATACGCAATATCAGCTTCCCTGTAATTATCACTGTGGTTGAGGATGATCAACCTATCATCTATGCCCATCGCAATGTGAGTGTACCTGAATCTTTGGATGAAGCTGATCTTCAATTATTTCTGCTCAAGGCAGTGGCAGTCATGGATTCCCAAAACGAGGCGATTCCAGTCAAGTATCTCGGTCGGGAAATTATGCAGATTCACTTCGGACGAATTGAACGACAGGAATTTGAAGAAATGGTCGAGAATATCATGCGGGCGGTCAATTTTCCTATGATATTAACCAAGATGAATGTTCATGGAGTTGTTGAAATTCAGGATCATACCATGGATCTCGAGGAGACTCTGGAGCCAGATGAGCGCATGAATATTCTCCAAATGGCTCTACGCAGGATGGATTCAATAAATGATCCTGTCCCTGTAGAATTCAACAATGAAACGGTGATGTTGATTCACTATGAAGATTCAGGACTCATCCAGGCCCTGCGCTGGTTCCCATTTATCGAATTTGGGATCATGGGCGGATTTATCCTGCTGGGTTTTGCAGGATTCCAATTTATTCGCAAAGCAGAACATCGAGGCATTTGGGTTGGGCTCTCTAAAGAAACCGCTCATCAACTGGGGACGCCTCTCTCATCGCTTATGGGATGGATAGAACTTTTGAGACAAGAGGAGAATAGAGACCAAACCGGTCAAATTGTTGAGGAGATGGATCGTGATCTCCAGAGATTAAATCAGGTTGCAGATCGCTTCTCAAAAATCGGTGCTGGTGTAAAATTAGAAAGTCTTTCAATCAAAGAATTGGTTGAACCGGTACTTGGATATGTTCAGCGTCGTATCCCTCAGTGGGGCAAATCCATCAGTGTTGAATTTGACTGCCCCGAGGATTTTCTCGTTTTAGCGCATGCAGAATTGTTTGGCTGGGCCTTTGAAAATCTGTTAAAAAATTCTGTAGATGTTATAAAAGGGGATGAGGGGATCATTCAAGTCAAGGTTCTTCAACGTAGTAGCTGGATTCAAATCATAGTCAGGGACAACGGAGAAGGGATTCCCCTTCGAGATCATAAAAACATCTTCAGGCCAGGGTGGAGCTCAAAAAAACGTGGTTGGGGTCTGGGTTTGAGTCTTGTAGAACGCATCATTCGCGAATACCATCAGGGAGATATCACAGTTGAGTCCGCACCCGGTCAGGGCACCAGCTTTGAAATTAGCTTGAAAACCTCGGCAAGTGACTGAAAATCCTCGATTTTTTCACTGGGAAATTATGTTTGACATGCCACAGGGCGCCGGTTAGATTACGTCGCTTTTTTGTGACCGTAGGTGGTCATAGACCAAGAATGAGAAGGAATAGAATTGAAAACGTATAATGTAAAAGCAAGTGAAATCGAGAGAGATTGGTGGATTGTAGATGCCACTGATAAAACACTAGGTAGACTCTCAACTACGATTGCTCAAATCCTGAGGGGAAAGCACAAGCCAACCTTTGTTCCCCATCTTGACAGCGGTGATTTTATCGTTGTTACTAATGCAGAAAAAATTCGTGTCACTGGAAATAAAGAAGAACAGAAAACTTATTTTCGCCATAGTGGCTATCCAGGTGGAGCTCGTTTTACTTCTTTGAAGCAGCTGCGCGAGAAGCATCCAGAACGGATTCTTGAACATGCTGTAAAAGGTATGCTCCCACATAATCGCCTTGGTCGTGCCCAGATCAAGAAATTGAAAATTTATCAGGGTGATTCTCATCCTCATGAAGCACAACAACCTAAACCACTCGAGGTAGGCTAGTCCATGAGTACATCAACTACATTTTATGCTACCGGAAAACGCAAAAGCTCAAT
>JABIFX010000057.1 GCA_018650445.1 Fidelibacterota bacterium | reverse complement strand
GTATAGTAAATATAGCCAGTTAGGGGTGATATGTATCCAGATCTGCATACCATTTGCATACCATTACCGGTATGTTTGTCCCAATTTGTCACCAACTGGATAGAAAAGAATATTCAAATAGTCATCAAAAGTGGATATAAAACTTTCAATCTGGATAGGGGAGATATGTTAAATGGTGATTTTATAAGTCGTTATAATACAGTTAGATAGAGAATTTATCTTGCAGAATGGCACCCCGTAAATTATAATGCCGCCCCTACCAAATGCACCGCTGGCTCAATTGGTAGAGCAGTTGACTCTTAATCAATTGGTTCCAGGTTCGAGTCCTGGGCGGTGTACACAGAGAAGCCCTTAAGTAACAGACACTTAGGGGCTTCTTCATTTTAATTATAACCCATATAATTTTGATCTATGGCCAAGCCTTTTAGCCATAAATGGCCAATAAAAGTCATCAAAAGCCACGAATTGGCCACGGAGGGTTGGCCATGAGAGGTTGTCAACAAGGCCTCATTGTAGCTACTTGCTTTTGTTTATCAATCGATTATCATTATCTTGAGACGATATCTCCGAAACGCATTGGATAAGAATGAAGATTACTACTTGAGATCACTCGATTAGTCACGTGAAATCCCGAAGGGGGGATAGAATTAAATGATCAATGCCATTAAAGATTTTTTTCATTACAAGATTTTCAACACACCACCCATGCAACCATTCAGCACGCCACAAACTCTATATAAATATCGATCCTTTGATGATGGAGGATATAGCCTAAACATTCTGAAAACAGGTCACGTGTGGTTTTCTTCTGCAGACAAGCTTAATGACCCATTTGATTCAAGTCTTCCATATTCCTATGATATTCTCAATGAACAGAAGGTAAGGCACTGGACAAAAAGAGTAGCGATTAGAGCTGATGCTGATACTGACAAAAAGACTCTTGAGGAAATGATAGATACTTTTATTGATGGTCTTCGTAATGACCCCAAAGAATTAGCTCGAATTGAAGAGTACTACCTGGATTTAAATTATTCACGCTATGGAGTATTTAGTCTTACTCCTCACAAAGATAATTTATTGATGTGGTCGCATTATGCAGAAAGTCATACGGGGTTTTGTATAGGATTTGACAAGGATGTAATTGGGTCAATCCAACAAAACTGGATAAGACGAAAAAGATTGCTTTCTTTAGAAAAAATAACATACGCACGAAAAGTCCCAAAAATCAATTTTTTTAATTCTATGGAGTCAGACAGGTGGGCAAAGGACCTAGTAAAATTACTTGTTACAAAATCAATTGACTGGAAATACGAGGATGAGTTCAGGCTATTAGCCTGGGATTCTACTAATATGGCGATTGACTTAAGTTTTGATTCAATATCTGAAATTGTACTTGGCTGTAGAATTTCAGATGATAATAGGGAAATGCTCTTAAGGACAATATCTGAAATTGGCCTAAAAGCACCCGTCATTCAGGCCTCACGTTCAAAAAACAAGTATGAGTTGGAGTTTAACCAGATAGCGTAACTGGACATAATGTACGTTAACTGATCCAAGATTTGTAAGCTTCGTCGCTTATCATATCCTACAACTTGGACGACGGAAAATCATCAAAGTCAGATTGATTTACTTTACGAGAGGTATTGCGTCGGAGCAAAAAAAGGGGATGCGTTTACATTGCGTCAGACCGACGCAAAACTAGCAACGCGGTGGTCTAAGTCTTGCAGGCCAACGTTTAAGGTCCGACGCAGCGCTCAGGAAATGTTTTACAAACGTATTCTACATCATATAATCCGACGCAAAACGACGCAAAAGATCTCAAAATTGCGTCGAATTGCTGAAAAATGAGCGACACAGTGAAAAATCAAACGCAAAATGCAACGCAAACGCACAAAGAGGCAGCGACGCAATAATAGTGCGACGCACTCTAGGCTTTTGTGTGGACCATTTGTGTCCGACGCACTAGTGAAACGACGCAGAAAATGCAGCTTTTTTCAATTCTGGTAAAAACGCACGAAAATGAGCGACGCAGATAAAAACGACGCAAAAGTATTATATGAGATGGTGACTGTATTCCACTACAACCCATTGAAGTCCCTCCCTATGTTTGCATGGTGTTTAGTCGTTGTCTTTCCCGAGGCATTAACCCTTTACATCTTCCAAAGAGAACCAGTGAATCAAGATCCTTGCGATGAAGGAGAATTGTTGACTTCTCTTTCATTTGGTCAAGTCTATAAGATTTGAGTTTCCCCTCCTTAATGAGTCCTCGGACACTTGTTACCCCACATCTCAAATACTCTCCTGCCTCTTTCAGGGTGTACCAGGTCATTGGCCTGTTCTGCTGTAGGATTCTCTGAAGTATTGATTGAAATAGCTCCAAAACCTCAGGTGACATTTTTAACAATAATTCGTCAACACTGTATTGGCCTTGCATAATTCATCCTCCGTGTAAAATGATACTCTTCAACAAACCGTAAAATCAGATTGGGCATCCACAAAGGCCCCAATTTCTAATACTCCTATTGGTAAATGTAGGGAAGCTGGGGCAGGTAGCTCCTGCCCAGAGTATTAGTGAGACATATCAACTCTTCAAATATTTTCTATAATCTTCCTTTGACCATCTCTATATTATCGTATTAATATTCCGCTCTTTCGAATTTGGTTGATTAAGTACAGAAGGATTGTGGATTCTATAATCCCTGAACTTGCTGTGTTCGCACAGTTCCCAATCATCCATATTTGAATTTGTTGGAATACATCAACCTAAGGTTGGTTGATGGCAAACTCCTTAAATCCAAGGAGGGTGAAATGAAAAACACAATCATTCCCCAACGTACAGTTTCTAAAATTAACAACGTGACAGTTGCTGTGATTATTGCGACGCATAACCGACCTGAGTTACTAAAAACCAGGTCACTTCCTTCTGTCTACGGGCAAACTATCATGCCAGATTTCATAATTCTGGTAGACGATTCTTTGGCGGCAAACAGAGTTGCGAATAAACAAGTATTTGATGCGTTACCTGTCACTGAAGCAAAACCTGTCTACCTCGAGAACTACCGAACCAAAGGGGCTTCAGGGGCCTGGAATACCGGCTTAAAATGGTTGATGAGTAATGTCAGTGACTTGAGTAAAACTTTTGTAGCAATCCTGGATGATGATGATGAATGGGAAATCAATCACTTGGAATCTTGTGTAGGAGCCAATCCCAGCAATAAGCTGGACATGATTGTATCAGGTATCGTCCGACATGAGACCGGCAAGCCACCCAAGAAGCAATCAATTCCCTCCGCTCTGGATGTTGAGGAGCTTCTAATCAGCAATCCTCATATTCAGGGTTCGAACCTATTTGTGCGTCTGGAGACAGTCCTTCAGGCAGGTCTTTTTGATGAGGCGATGAAATCCTCGACGGATCGAGATCTGTGTATTCGTTTAGCCGATCTTGGAGCACTGCAAATCGGTAAGAATGACAACCACACGATTCTCCACTATGCATCTGAGGAGGATGAATCGAGGCTATCTAGACCAGGATCCGTTCAGCGAATGGATGGACTCAACTACTTCTATCAGAAATACCGTGGAAGAATGTCTTCCCGTCAGGAGTCAGCGTTTATTGCCAGAGCTCAACAGTTATTTCAGCATGACCCCAGGACAGACCAGGAGGCCACATCAACAACCTTCGAAGTAAAGACTGAGCAAGCAACAACACTTGAAGCTGGAGCTCCTCTGGCACTCATTGTTGGTGTGATTGGAGATCCACTACACCCAGGACGAATTGAGAGACAGATCGATGATTTCCAGCACCTCATGAAGGAGGGGCAGTTCGTTAGTATTGATTATCTCATCCTTGAAAATGGCAATCGCTCACCAAGAACGGAATCTCCTTTTCTCAAGTTAGAATCTAACATCAATCGGTCCTCAGGAATTCGTTGTCACCTCTTCACCATTGAAGACCAGATCAAAGATGCCCAATCAGCTGTATTTGGTCCAAAGTTCGCAAGAGCCTTTAAGCGGGTAGGCTTGGGTCAAGCTCGAGCCATGCTTCAGAGGTACTCATACGGATTCATGATACGAAAACCCGGGGCAATCACATGGGTTCTTGATGATGATAAGCGCCTCGGGGCACTTATCTCGACCGAGAATGGAATTTTTCGAAATAAATCAATTCCTTACCATAAACTTTTGTGGAAACTCAAGCATGAAAAGCCTTCGATTGTGGTGGGTGTGGACACTGATTCACCACCATTGCCTTTCCTGAGCACCATCAGAACGCAATTAGGCGACCTGTATCATAATCTTTCTTGGCTTGGAAACCTGAACCCCAATTCAATTCTGCCAAACAGACACCCAGAGAATGTGGCTGCGCGTAAAAGATGGGCAGATTACTACTATGATCTATCGAGGGCAGAAACCAGCCAACTTGAATACCCCTTTTGGATGATCCCTGATGGATCCGACGAAACAGTGCAGGAAGCATTCAGGCGTTTGTCATCAGCGCTCAACGAAATCCTGCATGGAGAGGAGATTTTCCGGCCGCTCTGTTTATCGTGGGATACTCTAGGAAATATTGTTGAAGGCTCTGCCTGGCACCGGGGTGGAAATACTCTCTTCTTTGACCCCAAAGCTTTGTTGGATTCCGCTGAGATCCTCGTCCAAGAACCCTGGTCCAGCATGCGAAGGACCGACATGGTACGGACCCTCTCTAGCATGAAGCTTAATAACAAGTCAGTCATAAAAGCCAACATCCCCGTCCTGCACGATCGCTCAGATCGTTCGGATACGCAACTGGATTTGAACGCATTGGCACGAGATGTCCAAGGATATGCTCTATATTCAGCTTTGAATGATATGATAGAACTTCATCAAACCGCCACATCTAAGAAGGACGGCTTCGAACGTCAGCTCCATTTTGATAAAATGGTAGATCGTGGTTGTGATCTCTACATGAAGTACCGTGAAGAACGCTGTGCCGCTTATGTGCTTTCATCTTATCGTGTTCAAGGTTTGATCACCTCCATACGTCACATCCTTAACCAGAGAAAATGGTGGCAATCAGATTCAAGATTCGGAATTTTGCTTTCGGAGTTACACCACTCTCTTGGTGAGATTGACATGGGGCAGCAGAATCTCGATCTGAGAAAACTAGTTGAATCGAGTGATGGCCTTAAACGAGCAGAGTTACAGGAGTACTTCCAGTATTTCCTCTCCCAGCCCTCATCAGATCGACTGAGACCAGTTCTGCACTTAGATTGCCTAGAGCAAAGGGTGGCTGAAAAACGATTGGAGATTGCAGAGGATCAGATCTCAACTCTTGCTAATGTTAAAAATTTGAAGCTTCTTGGAGCAGGGTCAGAGGGAGTCGTTTTAACAGATGGAACCTTAGTATACAAGTACTTCGACTATTGGAAAACAGTAGATGTGGATCTCGGTAAGCCATATATCAAAGACCTCGTTGACCGATGGAAGGATACAAAGTGCCTGTATCCTCTTTTGCATTTCTGGGAGCATGGATCTCATAGTGTACTCGCCTATCCATACGAACAAAGCACACCTTACATAGGTGGGTATGGAAAGTCCCTGATTCAACTACTTCAGGAATGTCGAAAAGTGGGGATAGTTTGTCGCAACATCCATCCGAAGAATTTGATTGTCGTTGGAGATAAGGTCCGACTTATTGACTATGGTTCTGATATTCGTCCCTATTCTGATGATGAGTTTGAGAAGATGTGCCAACGTGCCTGGTTGACCTGGCGTTGGCATCATTTAAACGATCTCAATGCATTGATGAGAAAGGTACTGGCTAATCCAGACCTACCAGAAATGACCGGGTATCAGGATTTCCGCATTGCAATCGCCCCCCCCGATCCAGACTCAACAAAGGATATGCTTCTTGAGAAACTGATAATGGAAGTTGCCCCTGACAGAGTTCTCGATTACGGTTGTGGCAAAGGAAAGCTTGCACATCGAATTGCCCGCCAAGGGGTTGATGTAAAAGCATGGGATCCAAATCCCACACTGAGGGAGAGGTGGGGTGAATACCCGAAAGAGAGTATTGAATTTGGTGACAAGAGTCTTCTCCAAACACTTCTAAAGGATGAAACAAAATTTGATGTAGTCGTCTCCGGCCAAGTACTCTGTACGATACCAGAAGGAGACCAGTACACTGAGATACTGAAAAACATAAGGAAATTGGTTGCTGAGGATGGACGAGTACTCATCAGTATTTGCAATCCATACTTTTCAGATGGGGGTGATACAACATATATGACCAAAGCTCTCCCTAGTAACGCCGATTACGAAACAACTGTGAAGTATTCAGCTAGGCATGGTATTACTGACAATAAGCTGATTGAATATCATAGGGCTCCTTCAAAGTTTGAACGTGATATGAGAATTGCTGGCCTGCAGCCAGTGAAATTCCACCAACCCACTACAGTAGACTCAGATAGGTTTGAACCATCTGCCGACTCTCTGATATTGGAGGCTGTCCCTGTCCCTCCTCTGGTAGCTTCGGTGACCCTCATGATAAAAGCATGCTTGATGGAATATGCAACGATTGAGCATCAAGTGAAGCATCTCGTCAAGCAACTCGAATCGCCTCGCTCATTCTCCGAACGCATACTCGTTGTTGACACTAAAAAGGATGGATTTATCCGTCAGTATGCGGATCCTGATCGGGAAGCCTTCAATTGTGCTGTGGATAAGCTGCTCAGACACGGCATCATAGATCGGGTCGTTTGGGCTCCAGGGAGTAAAGCAGACATTCGGAACCTCAATCAGCGATGGTTTGGGATGGATACAACAGCAACACACTCAATGAATGGAGCTCCATTAGTAGCACCCCTCAATGGTATTGATCATTGCTCAAGTGAGTATATCCTTCAAATCGATTCTGATGTGCTAATTGGGAGAGAAGATGCCCAGCATGATTATCTGAGAGACATGATTGATGTATTCAAAGAGGATCCTGCTACCCTTACGGTCGCCTTTAATATTGCAAATCATGAATCGAAGCAATACACGTATGAGAATGACGGCCTACCGTGGCGAGTTGAAGTAAGAGCTGCAATGTTACACAGGGAACGGTTATTCTCTCAACTCCCGCTTCCCAATCCTTGTTCAAATGAAATTTTGGAATACAGCTGGCATCGAGCTTTGGATGTTGCAGTAAAAGCGGGACAGGTTCGATCCTATAGAGGCGGAGATTCCAGAACATTCTTTGTCCACCCTGAAAACTCAATCAAAACATCCCCTGATGAGTGGATGCTAATAATGGATCGGATTGAACAAGGCATAATACCTGCGATCCAGTATGGGAATGTCAATCTCCACGAAAATATTGGAGCATGGATGGAGCCTACTCGGGCTGAGCGATTCGTGTTCCTTATTTTTGGAAAAGACGTTCTCCCTGGGAGATTCCAGCGTTGCTTCGACTCATTGCTCGCCCAGAATGAAAAGGATTGGGGAGCAATCATTATCGATGACGGTTCAGACCCTAGAGTTCAGGAGTATATATATAACGCCACATCAGGGTATCGCGATAAAGTCTCAATATTATTAAACCGAACCCCCAGAGGAAAAATGGAGAATACCACTCTATCTATTCGGACCATCTGCACAAACCCAGAGAGTGCTATCCTCACACTGGATATGGACGATGTACTATTGGGTCAATCGGCTCTTTGTACTATTAAAGAGGCTTATGATAATGGAGCTGATGTAACTGTAGGATCCATGCTCAGGACCGATAAGGATGTGACATATCCAGTCTGTTTTAAGGATCCCAGAACAAATCGCCAGAATAATCTTTGGCAGCATGTTCGAAGTTTTAAGAAAAAATTATTTGATGCTGTTCCAGATGACTACCTGAGGGTTAATGGTGAATACCCTTGTCTTGCAGACGACTGGGCAATTATGATCCCCATTACAGAGCTATCATCCTGTCCCATCCATATCCAAACGCCACTCTATCTCCACGAGCCATCAGGTGCTGGCAAGCGTGAGGATCGAGATGAGCGTGAAAGAATCATCCATGAGATTGTCACGAAACTCAGCCTAAGGAGGGCAATATGACCACAGTTGAGAGAGTAAGGATGCCCGTTGCCATAGTTGGAAGTGCACGGTGCCATAAAGACTCAGATACATATCGATTAGCATTTGAAACTGGTCAGCTGCTTGTAGACTCAGGCTTTAGAGTGATGACTGGAGGGATGGGCGGGGTCATGGAAGCCGCCTGCCTTGGCGCGAAGTCATCACCAGTCTACAGAAATGGGGATACGATCGGCATCCTTCCAGGGCATGGATTCTCTGAAGCGAATGAGGCAGTTGACATCGTATTGCCAACTGGATTGGATCTTTATAGAAATGGTCTGGTTGCCCATGCTAGTACTGTGATTGCGGTGGGTGGTGGTGCCGGTACCTTGTCAGAAGTTGCACTCGCTTGGTCCCTAAAAAGGTTGGTTATTGCATACCGTATTGATGGGTGGAGTGGTCGGTTGGCGGACACACGCATTGATGACCGAATCCGCCATGCCTCAATCAGTGATGACATGATATACGGAGTGGACTCAGCACGGCAGTGCCTTGCCCTCCTTCAAAAGTTGCAACCAATGTATGAGTCATCACATCGAGGAATCGCTTGAGAATTAAAATGCGGGGGAGATTATATCTAGTATAATGCACCCAATAATGCTCCCTGGCCATTTCCACAAACTGTGTTAGTGAACTATTGTAGATATTATGAAATAAACCTAAGGAGTTGAATCTTGATAGATAATGAAGAAAGGTCGACTGCTAAATTTGAAGTGCTGGATAAGATTATCGATGGGTTTAATTCTGAAGACGAGTTCAGGATTACCAATGTTTTTTTAGATGGGGGAGTCGTGTCCCCATTTGGACGACTAAAAAGAGCTGCCCTGAATCAATCTAGCGATGAAAGTGCATCTCTAAGTCGATATGGTATATGGGCATCGACAGTTAGAGACAATCTCATTGAGGTTGATAGAATGATCGCCTCAGGTAATCTGTTGGAGGCGAAAAAAACCCTTTGCCGATCGGCCAACTCTGTAGCAGCGTTTGCTGAAATACAGGGCCATTTTGAGTCTCATGGTGTTAGCAACCCTGGACAGCTAATTTCAAAGATTGAAGCTACAATTAAGTGACGACTTAGGGGTTTTCTACCCACTTCTCGAGCTCTTTACTTTTAACCCAATTTGCATAGATCTCAGTTGTCCGAATGGATTTATGACCGAGGAAAGTTTGTAAGACCTCTTTTGGCACTCCACGATCCAACATGCTATGGGCGTAGGTGTGTCTGAATGTATGCAGATTAATGAATTTCTCTCTCACAATATGAGGTTCAAATAGCTCCTGTACCCTTCGCCGGCAATATCGTCTTTGGCGGTCTGATGAAAGCTCAGGGAACACAAGTTGATCATCATCTCGCGCTTGGATTCGTTCACCCAGGGTTTCAATTACGTGCTTAGGAATGGGAATATTTGTCATCCAATCGCCTGTTTTTCGCATTTGAAAACTAAGATAGCAGCCATCAAATGAGCTGGCTTTCATTCCAAAGGCATCGGTGGGGCGGATTCCCGTGAAAAGTAAGAAGTAGTAATAGTCGTAAAATTCTCCAGCAACGGAAAAGATCTTTTCAAGCTCCTGGTCAGCGAAATGATATCTGGGTCTTCGCTTCACAGGATCGGGAAATCGTCTTATGGGGAGCCAAGGGTTTTTAGGAATCCAGTCGTTTTCAACACAGAACCTGAAGAAACGTTTATAGAGACTAATCTCTCGATTAATGGTGGATATAGCTGGCGTCGTTGTGAGCTTTTCTGGTGAGAACTTGTACTTATTACGTATTTCTTGATTCATTCTGTATATGAGATATTGACGAGCGTGGAGAACCCCAACAGATCTAATGTTAGTTGTTCCATCTTTCTCACAGAATGACTGAAAAGAACGTAAACGACTATCGATTTGCATAACATGGGCATGAGATACTGAGAAGAGTTCAACAAATATTAGGAATTCCAGGATTGCTGAGGACCACGACAACCTCTCGGGGCGCTGGTTAAGACAATCTATGGATCGCTCTCTTTTAATAGTATCGAATAGCTTGTAGGCTTCATCCTTGAACTCTGACAAGCATCGCTTATAACGCTTACCATCGATGGATACATCAACATAGTATTTGGTTATCCCCTTGTTGGTGGTTCTCTCATATATTATTGCCATTCAGATACTCCTTTGGTTATTCAGCTCTAAGGTTGTTGAGATATTATGTCTTATGGGGGATGTGTGGAGTCAGACCAATTCGGTTCATTTGATCTAAATAAATAAGAGATACTTTGGGCGGCTAACAAACCGTAAAAGGAGCCAATAATGAGCCCAAAGTCAGAAGTAGAGAGACGAGTAAAAGCGATCAAAAGAAACACC
>JABIFX010000199.1 GCA_018650445.1 Fidelibacterota bacterium | reverse complement strand
TGGCAACATCCTGAGGCTCCCCAATACGACCCAGAGGGATCTGTGCAAACAATTTTTCCTTGGCATCGTCTGTGATCGCGTCTGTCATATCGGTGGCAATATAACCAGGTGCAACGGCATTCACAGTGATTCCTCTTGACCCAACTTCCTTAGAGAGAGACTTGGTAAACCCAATAATACCAGCCTTTGAAGCAGCATAATTGGATTGTCCAGCATTCCCCATTTGTCCTACTACGGAAGTAATATTTATGATGCGACCCCCTCGCAATTTCAAAAAATTTCTTAATAAAGCCTGAGACATATTGAAGACACTTTTAAGATTGATATTCATGATATCATCCCATTGGTCTTCTTTCATACGCATCATGAGATTGTCTCGAGTAATTCCAGCATTGTTAACTAACACATCTACCTGGCCAAAGGCTTCCAGGGCAGCGGCACTCAAAGCTTTGCAATCATCCATGGATGAAACATCAGCAGCAATACCCAGACAGGTATATCCTTGAGCTTCAAATTCTTTCTGTACCTGTGCACAATCCTCAGCTTTGCGACTGCTGATCACTACTTTTGCCCCTAGCTCAGCTAAGGCCAAAGCTATCTGGTGGCCAATGCCTCTGGTAGATCCTGTTACGACTACAACTTTACCTTGATAATCGATCATGATATTACCTCCAATTGTTCCTGAGTTGCGATACCGCCAGTTGCCATATCCCGACTGATGCGTTTAACCAATCCCTGAAGTACTTTTCCAGGACCGATTTCAACAATTTCATCAACACCATCCTTAACCATATATTGCACCGTATCCTCCCAAAGAACAGGATTTTCTAACTGCTCAATCAGATTGTTTTTGATTTTTTGTGGATCCGTTGTCGGGTTGGCATCAACATTGGCTACAACAGGAACTTTAGCTTTTTTAAATTTAGTATTCTCCACAATGACACTCAGATCATCCTTTGCTGGTGACATCAGGGGGGAGTGGAAAGCGCCACTCACATTCAAAGCCAGAGCCTTACGTGCTCCTAGATTTTTGGCAATTTCCATGGCATAGTGGACCGCTTCTGTCTCACCTGAGATGACAATTTGTCCAGGTGAATTGTAATTAGCGGCCTGCACGATACCCCTTGAAGCGGCATGTTTGCACACCTTGGTAATATCTTCGCGCGACATATTCAGAATGGCTGCCATGGTCCCAGTCTGGCTTTCTCCTGCTGCCTGCATTCCCTCTGAGCGTACCTTTACAATGGCGAGAGTATCTTCAAAACTGAGCACACCTGCTGCGAAAAGGGCTGAGAATTCACCAAGACTATGACCAGCTGTCATGGAAAACTCGTAGGATTTTGGTAGGAGTGTAAACATAGCGGCTGATGTAACAAACAGAGCCGGCTGGGTCACCTTGGTCTCTGTCAAAGCTTCCAGAGGACCATTGAAACTGACATCCGCTACATCAAAGCCAAGAATTTCGTTGGCTGTAGCATACATATCTTTTATCGATTGATGTTTCTCGAATATATCTTGTCCCATACCGACATATTGGGAAGCCTGTCCTGGAAATACGAGAGCACGTTTCATGAATTACCCTTTCTTGCTGGGTCCATAGCGCAGTAAAATACTGCCCCAGGTATACCCTGCACCAAATGCAGCAAAAAGCACAAGATCGCCATCTTTTATGCGCCCATCACGGACAACTTCATCCAATCCCAGGGGAAGGGTGCCAGCTGTCGTATTGCCGTATTTATCGATGTTAAGTAAGACCTGATCATCTTTGAAGCCGGCCTTACGAGCTGCAACATCGATGATTCGTTTATTCGCCTGATGTGGGATAAAAATTCCAACATCTTCTGCTTTTAAATTATTTTTTTTAAGAATTTCAGCACTGACATTCGCCATATCGTTGGAGGCACGTTTGAAAACACTGCGTCCATCCTGGTAAATGTAGTGTTCCCGTGCATCAACGGTGGCATGGGTAGCTGGTTTACGACTTCCACCAGCCTTCATGTGTAGAGCGTCTGCGCCACTACCATCAATACGGAGGATATCATCAATCATTCCAAAATTTTCATCTTCAGTGGGCTCAAGCAGAACAGCGCCACCACCATCACCAAAGAGAATACAGGTATTACGATCAGTATAATCCAGAATAGAGCTCATGGTATCTACACCCACTACTATTACCTTTTTTGAACCGGTTTGTATGAGTGAGGAACCGGATTTTAGAGCAAAAAGGAAACCTGAGCAGGCACCTGAAAGATCATAACCCCAGGCGTTGTGGGCACCGATTTTTTCCTGAATCAACGCGGCTGTTGATGGGAAGAGCATGTCAGGGGTGACGGTTGCTACGATAATAGCATCAATTTCTTCTGCTTTGGTCCCTGTTTCAGCCAGCAACTTGGTTACAGCGCTCACGCTCATATCAGAACTGGCTTCACCTTCGGCGGCTACACGCCTTTCCTTAATACCTGTTCGACTGACGATCCATTCATCGTTGGTGTCCACCATTTTTTCCAAATCAAAATTTGTAATTACTTTTTTGGGTACATAGGAGGCGACTCCAGTTATTGCAGCACGAATCATATTATTTCCCTGATTGGTTAGTGGTGGATGATTTGTTCGTCCATATCCGTATAGGTAATGTTGGATAGGGATTTTGTAATTTCCTGTTCAATGACATCGATCATATTCGATTGAATAAGACTTTGGGCTTCAAAAAGAGCTGCCTTAATAGCCTTCTCATTTGAAGATCCGTGAGCTATGAGGGAAATACCCTTGATACCAAGTAGTGGTGAACCACCATAATTATTGGGATCAAAAATGCCCATTAGCTCTGTAAATACTGGCTTTATAAGACGGGCACCTAAAAGCCTGCTGGGTCGATCTATTCTTCTCTTGATCATACTAAACAGAGTTTTGAAAGTACTCTCGGCTAACTTCAATGATACGTTACCAGTGAATCCATCGGTTACAATAACATCAAATTTATCGAAAAAGATGTCTCGGCCTTCAGCATAGCCCAGAAAATTCAAGCTGGATTCTTCCAGGAGTCGCTTGGCCTCTCTGACGAGAGGGGTCCCCTTTTCAGCTTCTTCGCCAATACTCATAAGCGCCACTCGGGGCTTTTCTGTTTTGGTGAGATAACGGTGCACAATGCTACCCATGATTCCGAATTGGAGTAAATTTTTTGGTTTGGCTTCAGCTACTGCACCCACATCGAGCAAGAGAGTTGCACCATCTTCATGAGGCATAAAAGCCCCCACAGCAGGACGATCAACTCCAGGAATGCGACCCAGAGATAGGATGGAATAGGTCATTGTAGCACCCGTATTCCCTGCAGAAATAAAAGCATCGGCCTCGTTTGACTTAACCAGCCCAATACCAATACGCATTGAAGAATCTTTTTTCTCTTTATAGGACCTGGTTGGTGATTCATCCATGCCAACCACCTGGGAGGCATGCTGAATATGTATGCGAGGACTTTCAAAAGATCTAGATTGAAGCTCGTGGCGAATAAGGTCTTCCTTACCAACCAGTATGACTTCACCAATACTTTTGGGATCATTCAGATATTGAATTGCTCCTTCAATATTGATAAAAGGGGCATTATCGCCCCCCATACTATCAACCACGATTTTCATTTTTGGGATCAAACTTCTTTAGGAATGGTAACCTGTTTTCCCTTGTAATATCCGCAATGGGGACAAACACGGTGTGGTAATTTTGGTTCGCTGCAGTTTGAGCAGGTGATGAGACCAGCAAGAGACGCCTTCCAGTGAGTGCGACGTTTATCCCTTCTGGCCCGTGAGGTTTTTCTTTTTGGTACAGCCACGAGTTAAAATCTCCTATTCGTTGAACAAATCTTTTAGCTTAGCCCAGCGTTCATCCAGCTTCTCATCTGATTTGATTGTTTTTTGCAGTTCTTCTCCTGCTTTGCAATCAGTGCCACATCGATGTGAAATAGGGATGGTCAACAACACAGCATCATGGACAAGAGGGTAGAGATCATATTCTGCCTGGTGAGCGGGAATGTGAAATATCTCATCGCCTTCATAAGACTCCAGATACTTGGAATCAAAAGTTAGCATGACGTCAATTTCACTCTTCAGGGTGTCTTCAAACTCCTCCATGCCGGACTCACATATAAAGAGACCCGTGCAAGAAATCTTCCCGTGTAGATAAAAATTTTGACCCTGTCGGTCGATGCCT
>JABIFX010000131.1 GCA_018650445.1 Fidelibacterota bacterium | reverse complement strand
TATAGTACAGAGGTTAGATTTACGAAAATAAAAAGCCCAATCCAAAATACAGCAAGAATGGTTTTCAGGTTTTTACTGTAGCGAACCTCAACAAAGCCTGGTATGGTGTAGATATTTTTCTCAATAAAAATTGGTAGAAAATATTTGCCAACAATTATAAGTGTGATGGCTGCCATCCATTCATATGAAGCGATGGCCAGGCCAAGTGAAAAACCGGAGCCGGACATACCGATGAATTGCTCAGCAGAAATATTTGCGGCTATAAGTGAAGCCCCAATAGCCCACCATGGTAAAGATTTCCCTGCAAGGAAATAGTCCTCAGCGTTTTTCTCGTGTCCTTCTTTACTCCGAGAAACCCACAGCCCTACAGATACAATTGTTATTGCATATGTAATAAACACCAGATAATCAATAAGTGAAAACTGCATGAAATGGTCCTTTTCTTCTTATTCAGTAATTATTTCAGATTAACAATGATCGAATTAGTTTTTCTCTCTGCTTGGACCCATTTCAACTTTGATTTTTCTACCATTGCACTGGTAGGTTTCGCATGTCCACTGATTACATACACCAGTGAATACAAAGTTGAAAAAAAACTGGGATGAAGACAATATCCCAAGGAGCATATCCTTCTGCATACCCCATGTCCAAAAAATTTCTTATTGAAATCCTAAATTTGTTGTTCCCTCTAGTTTTGAAACCAGATTAACTTTTTCGTGAGGAACCCCGGATAATCAATTCACCTATAACAACCTCTGTCCGAGGATGTTGTGAAATGGCACCTTGTTCAATCTGTTCTATTAAAAGTTGCGCTGCGACCTGACCCATTTTATATCCATGTTGATCAACTGTTGTAAGTGGGGGATTAACAATTTCTGTGCTTGGATTATTACTGAAACCTGAAATAGCTATTTCATCAGGAATTTTCATTCCTCTACTGGAAATTTCTTTGTGTGCTCCAATTGCAACGGGGTCGTTCACTGCAAAAATGGCATCTGGTACCTGGGGCAGGGCAAGTAGTTTTTTAGTTCCAGTGGTGCCATGTAGTTCATCAAGTTCAACATGAACAACCAATTCCTCTTTGAACTTGTAACCTGCATCCCTTAGCGCAGCTCGGTATCCCTTTAATCTTTCCATAGAAATCTTCAAGTGAGAGGGACCAGCTAGGTGTGCAATTTTCTTATACCCGGATTCTATAAGGTGGGTTGTGCTGTCATAAGCTCCCTTGTAATCATCAACCACAACTTTACAGGCCTCAACATCATCAAGCACACGATCGAACAAAACAACAGGAATGTTTCGACGCTTAAGAGCAGTGAGATGGTCACCATTTTTTGTGGTCTGAGCAACTGATACAATTAAACCCGCTACACGATTTGAGACGAGACTTCGGGTATTTAAAACTTCACGCCCATAGTCCTCATTAGACTTTGCCACGAAGATAGTATAGCCTGCTTGATAAGCGATATCCTCAATACCGTCTATGGCAGAAGAAAAGAAAAAATGCCTGATTTCAGGAACAATGACGCCGATGGTATTGGTTGATCTCTTTTGGAGGTTGCGAGCCGTTGTGTCAGGATAGTAATCTAAGCGTTTTGCAGTTGCTTTAACGAGCTCTCTCGTTTCTTGCTTGATGGCGGGATGATCGTGTAAGGCTCGAGAAATAGTGGATATTGAAAGATCCAAATGATTGGCAATATCTTTGAGTGTCGTATTGTGTTTATTTTTCATATGTAATATATCAAACGTTTGTTTCAATCGTTTGCATAAAATAGTCTAGTGGCACCCAGCCTGCAAGTAGTTCTTTAGAGAAAATGCGTCAAACCAGATGGTAAAGGACGTAAGGCCCTATAATATAGGGTTTATAGCACAATTAGCAGCTGAAGTCAGCATAGGTCAAGCATATACATTGTTTGAATGTTACCAAGGAAATAAAGTGCAATCGTTTGTAAATTTATATTGACCTCTTGTTTGGCAATAATTATGTTACGCTATACAAACAGAAAGATTTTCAATTTATTTGACAAGAACGATCAGAGATCACTCATAGAAAATGCAAACGTTTGTAATTGTATATGGGTGATTTAAATGTAGAAAATGCCTTATTGCCTATGAGGGGTATTTAAGGATTTAGTTCAAATCGTAAAAAGAGGAGGTTTGCGTATGTGCAAAAGTAACCATTGGATGAAATCAATCAGTTATGTATTGATTGCCATCCTATTCACTGGTATGGTCATGGGACAATCCTTTGGACCATATACCAGCGATGCTAACACCGTCATGCTTATGCATTTTGACGGCGATCTGACAGATGCTGCTGGTACTGTTACCACTGCCGCTACTGTTGGTACAGTGAGCTATAGTACTGAAACTGCCAAATTTGGCCAATCGCTTTATCTAGATAATTCTGGTGTTTTTCCAAATTATCAGGATTTGCTGGCTCTTTATGGCACTGATTCAGCTGGTGTAGCACAATCTGATTCTGCATACTATGCAGATGCCCTTGCTTCAGATACGAGCTATGTTACTATTCCATCCATAGCTGCGCTTGATCTTGCTGGTGATTTTACCATTGAGTTTTGGTTAAAAACTGTAGACCATCAAGCATGGTCCACAGGTGCCAACGTAGTCGGTAAAGCCGACTCTGCTGGTAACTACAACTACTTTGTTCAAGATCAGGGAGGCAAGTTCCGCGGTGGAGCCACCGAGGATAACTCATCTTCTGAATCCATTAACAACTTTGTCATGGATGTTCAGAGTGATGCTCTTGTAGCCGATGGAACAACGGCCACTGAACCATTTGAAGATACATATGACTGGAAGCATATCACACTCCAGCATGATGCTACCAACGGCTGGATCGGAATGGCAACCCACGATACAGATGGTACTCTACTCAGTTATGCTACACACAAAAAGCTCGGTGGTGACCATGCAAAGACCATTGAATGGCAACAGCATCCAGGTGATGGTGCAGTCACAGTCACTCATAGTGATGAGCTACCCCTACTTATTGGAATGGGTGGTGACAAAGCTGTGCACGGTTATATCGATGAACTACGTATCAGCAATACTGTAATAGAGGTCGCAGATGCTCCAGCAGCAATCATCTCAACTGAAAAGTGGGAATTGCAAAACTTTATGCCTGGAACTGGTCCCGATGTTGAGATTCGTGGTTTTGGACGTATTGCAAACCAGGATGTGGATGTAACAAGCTATACAATTAGTGCTGATATCGTCAAGCTCGGAAATGATGCTGGTGTAGCAAGCGCAACCTTGCACTATCATACACGTATGTACCCACTGACTGACAGAATTGCTCATGATGCAGCAGGCTGGCAAACAGTGGCTATGTCTGAGGGTTCCAATAATATCTGGACAGCTGATATTCCCCAGCAGGCTTTCAAGACGGTTGTAGAATATTATGTAACAGCAACCACAGGTGATGGTGTTGAATGCTCCATCGGGTTAGATAATGACTGGCACAACCAGAATTTTGGCGGCGCCGGTTGGGTCGTGCAACGTGGTATTGCAGATACCTACTTCCGATTCATTGTTTGGAAGGATAGCTCTCTCGTTCTTGACTTGAATATGGACGACCTTCAGACAGATAATGCACCAAAGGACATGTCCGAATGGGGTACAACAGTTAGTGCAGTCGGTAGTTATACCTTACCAGACGATGTACCAACTGCCATTGAGGCCAATTCATTCTCTAGTCTATATCTAACTTCTGATGCTCCAGGTATGCTGGAAATTCTTGATAATGATCATCTCAAGAGCCACACGTGGACCTTTAGTTATTGGTTTAAAACAGAAGCTTTTGATGATGCATTTATCATTGCAAATCAGAATGGTTCTCGTTGGGAAGCCGATGACCTGGGTTACGATGGTCGAGCCATGGGATTCTGGCAGAATAATCCAGGTATGGATGTTCGCGGTGGAGATGTTCCGTACATCCGAGTTTATTCCCTTAAATTTGCAGATACGCCACATCCCTTTGTCCCTCAAGATGTTTTTGGAGTTGAGACAAATAAATGGTACCAGCATGTTAGTGCCATAGAGTACACCGGCAATCCAGAAACAGACAGTATCTATAGTATTGTGAAAGATGAAGATGGTGTTCTAGTAGGTATGTCAAACTTTGAGATAAAGGTTCCACCAGCTTTGACTGAGGGACGTTTCAGAGTTGGTCATCGTGGTGGTGATGAAGTCCAGTTCTTTAATGGATATGTCGATGATATCAAGATGTGGAATTACTACAACACAGATCCTGAATTATGGGACTATGTGGTAGGTATTGAAGATGAGCCACAGCTCGCGACAACATTCCGTCTAGAACAGAATTATCCAAATCCATTCAATCCATCAACGCGAATTAATTACAGCCTTGAAACATCAGGTGAAGTGACATTGTCAGTTTACAATCTGTTGGGCCAGGAAGTAATGGTGTTGGTTAACGATACGCAGGCAGCTGGTAGTCATGTCGTAGATTTCGATGCCTCAGGTATGGCCTCAGGTATGTATCTCTATGAACTGAAAACCAATAACAAAACTGCGGTTCGCAAAATGCTATTGATGAAATAGAGGTAACTTACTCCCCAAGAATGCATTTGCATTCTTGGGGAGATCATCTGAAACCCTGGTATTTCCCGGTCTGACTCAATAACAATCAATTGGTGAGTGTCGTATGAAAAAAAAGTTTCTCATTATGACAGCAATATGTAGCTCTCTGCTACTATTAACCTCCTGCTCGGAGATAACAAAAGCCGACGAGCAGATTGGCCCTGGTATTCTGCGGGTTGTTCTGGAACCTGATCCGGCAGACAGTACCATCACCATATTGGGCGAGACCTACAGTTACTCGGAGAACGATTCACTGGGCATCAATATTTACCAGGGACGTGCAGTAACAGTGGACAGTAATTTTGCTCTCCTGTATGAAAGTGTAAATAGTTGGAGACAGGATCAGCACACCTATAATCTACTTCTGCGGAATGAGGATGAATTTGTCCATCATACCGTATTTGAATCTTTTGTTCCACCAGGAGAATATGCTTCCGTTTCCATGGGCTTTGAAGGGTTCCACTTGCAGGTTGGACCATACTCGATCCCAGTAGAACTCAGCAGTGACCTGGATCCTGTAGCAGAGTTTCCAGTTGAGTATACAGTTGAAGAGGGAGAGGTAACTGAAGTGCATATTCTTGTGGAGCCGTTCTCCTCAATGACACGCAGATTGGATAGCTACGTCTTTTCAAGACAAGCAAGAATAGGAGATGTCCATTACTTACCAAAATCTGAATTCGATGAGATTGTGGAAGATCTTCCTTACTTAGTCAATCCAAATAATCCATTTGGGCCGTGATGTTAGGTGACCGAGGGACATTTATGAATCTATACAAAAAGAACTTATGCCTGAAACATATGATCAGAAATGCAATAGGTATCATTGCCTTGATCTTCGTGATGATCGCCTGTGACAGCGATATGTTTCAGACCTCTCCTCCCAATACGAATGAAGATCCTAACACATCCATGGCCAATATTCCCGTAGATGGCGATACTCTTTTTGCCCTCGTCACTCTTTTCTGGGATGGTGAAGACAACGATGGTTACATCGATCATTATCGGTATCGCTATACAACCTATTATTTATCAGAGGGTCAATCAATTGAAGAGGTGAGCCCAGATTCGATCAGGTATCATGACTGGGTGGATACAACTGCTACAAGTGTTCAGGTCGCTTTTGACTCTCCTGCAGATTATAACTACCAAATGGTAGAAGTTATTGCTGTCGATAATTCAGGGAACTTAGATCCAACACCTGCCACCAAATCCTTCTACACCTATCCAACAAGTTTTCCGGAAACACAGATTTTATATCCTGTTACCGATAGACAGGAAATGTATGCAAAAAGCTTTACTGATGAATGGTGGAGTGGCGTACGATTTACCTTCACCGCCAGTGATGATGATGGCAAGGTCATAGAATATGCCTGGGCTGTAGATGATGGGGAATTCACCTGGACAGAAGATACAACAGTTTTTATCCACCCCGATAATTTTGTTCCCTTAGAAGGTGAGCATACCTTACATGTGATTTCCAAAGACAATACTAATCTCGTAGACCCAGTCGGGGATAGCAAGGCGATCAGGATATATGAACCTGACTTTGCAAAAGATATCCTCATTATTGATGAAACTAAGGAAGACTTCACCTTACCTGACAATGGCTGGATAACTGATGCCACAGTTGATTCATTCTATTTTGAGAATTTTGGTGGAAACCGGGGAGACCTGGACATTACTGAATGGGATTATAACCTGCGTGGCCTGCCCAGTATTAGGCGCTTGAAGAGCTATAAAGCAATTATCTGGCATTCAGATAATTATGGTCTTGGTTCCGGTATACTCAATGACGAGGAACTGATTAAAGAATACCTACATATGGGTGGAAAATTATTTATTAGTGGATATAGGGTTCTCTGGAACTACTTCGATGATTCTTTCCGAGATGGTTGGGGTGCATTAAACCCACCTTGGAACTTTTCTTCAGGTGGTGATAAAGATTTTGTGTTTACCTATTTACATATCAAGAACCTGGATGTATCCGGCATAACAGGCAACCTCAGCAGCATAGAGGGCGAGGGTAGTTTTGCTGGTACTCTACGCCCCGATTCGACAAAAATGAATGCCGTCTGGCCCTTCGAAGGCAAACTGGGACATATTGCCACATTTCGAGAACTGGGAGGATTTACAATTCCCATTTTCAACTATCACGGTGAAGATTCACGTGTTGAGGGTTTACCATGTGGCCTCCGATACTACGGTTCTGTATTTGATGTTGCTTTCCTGGGCTTTCCACTTTGGCATATGCAGGGTGAAGACGCTAAGCGAGTTGGTGATGCTGTCCTGGAATCATTTGGATTTTAATGGATCAGGGGATGAATATGATCAAAAATAAGCTGAAATATATCGTTGGTGCATTCATTATTGTCCTCCCTCTTTTTCTTGTAGCTGCAAACACAGGCAAGATTAAGGGCTCAGTCATTGATAAGACCACAGGGGAGCCTCTCATTGGAGCAAATCTGTTTCTGGAGAATACACAGGCGGGCACAAGCACAGATGCAAGTGGCTATTATTTCATCATTAATGTCAAACCCGGACGCTACAATCTAAAGATTTCCTATATTGGATATCATCCCATAACCGTTAAAGATGTGTTTGTTCGAGCAGACCTGACCAGTGAATTTGACATTGAAATGGAACCCAATTCCATTGAAATGCCCACACTGGAGGTGACTGCGGAACGGAAGATGATACAAAAGGACATCACATCTACCCGCCGTGTGACAGAAAGAGCGGACCTCGAAAATTCACCAGGTATGAATTCGGTATCAGATGTTTTCAGTATGCACTCTGGTGCCATTGTGGACAATGTTCCCCAGCGCATTAATGTTGGTGAAGGTGCCGGTCAATTACAGCTAAGAGATGAAAGTTTGAAAAACGTCCATATCAGAGGAGGTCGAGGTGGGGAAATCCTCTATATGGTAGATGGCATGCCGGTAACGCATCCTCTTTATGGTGGTCGAGATGTGCTAAACCTGAACATTCAGGAGGTGGAACAGATCGAATTGCTTACTGGAGCATTCAGTGCAGAATATGGCCAGGCACAATCAGGAGTTGTGAATATTACAACACGTTCAGGCGGGATTGCCAAAAATGGGAGCATGGAATACAAATCTGATAGGACAGGAATTCTAGGGAAATCATTTAACAATGATTATGTATCATTCAATATTGGAGGTCCGCTGAGCGTTGTGGAGAAATTGATCAAATTAGCACGCCTCCCACTCCCAGGAGAATTGTTCTATTTCGCTTCTGGAAATGTGAATTTAAATGACACCCGTCTCAATAACGGACGCACAAGAGAACTGCTGTTTGAAAATCCTGAGATCTACCAACGCCAGGACAATGAAATGCACCTCAATTCAAAGGTGGACTGGAATATCTCGCCTAAATTCAAAGTAACAGGTAGTTATAGCGGGACATTTAAGAAGTGGACAAATTTTGATTGGCAATGGATTCTTAATCCTGATAACACCGCCCAATATGAGAGAAGAGCACTTAAATATGGCTTGAAGGTGAATCATTTTGTTTCCCAGAATACCTTCTATAATTTGAACCTTGGATATCTTGAAGTTGGTTATAAAGCTTCTCTTGACGGGAGCACTCAATTGTCAGACTACTGGCAATGGACGTATGATGAAATACCAGATCCAGAGCTGGATACCTTCTATGTCGATACATCCTACACAGGACTTGCTCAACCAGTTGTTGATCCAACCACAGGCTTTTTTACCAATGAAGGTTATCAAGATATCTGGAGGGATGACTTAACTAAGACCTATACATTCAAATTTGACTTCCGCTCACAGGTACACAAAGCCCACTACTTGAAAGCGGGTATCCAGGCCCAGTATAATGATATTCAATATGTAGACATTCAGGATGGTGGATATTTTCTATCCAACTATGGTGAACATGTGATTTTGGGTGAAGATGCTGTTGATCCACCCCCTGGTCCTTACCAGGAATATGGTCGCACACGCTGGGTGTTTGATTCCTATCCTATTATCGGTGGGGCATACCTTGAAGATAAGATAGAGCTTGAAGCTCTCATCGTGAATGCTGGGGTTCGTCTAGATTTCTTTAGCAAAGGCGAAACGGTCATGATTGATACCTGGCAGAAAAAGTGGGAAGATGCCACAGGGCTTGAAGCAGATTGGGACAAAGTTAATTTTAAACTGAGTCCTCGGTTTGGTATTTCTTTCCCCATCTCTGAGATTACCGTTCTGTTCTTCTCATATGGACATTTTAACCAACTCCCTGAGCTTCACTATTACTACCGCGATCCTTATACGGGAGGTTTCACTGGTAACCCCGGTCTGGATTACGAATCCACAATTCTATATGAGTTTGGTTTTACTCACCAGTTTGGTCAAAACTTCGCCCTGGATATCAAATCTTATCAGCGTGATATCTCCAAACAGATTGGAACACAACAATTAATCGCCAACCTTGGGCTACCTGTATCCTTGTATGACAATAAGGGGTATGCTCGCTCGAGGGGTATGGAATTTGAGTTCAACAAACGATTTTCAAATTTCACATCGGGGAATGTATCCTACACGATACAGTGGGCTACGGGGTACTCATCAAGTAGTTTTGAGGAATACATTAACTCGAAGACGGGTATTCCAAATCCTATTCGTGAACGTCGATTGGGCTGGGATCGCCGACATCAGATCGCCGCTACATTTTCTTTGAGATCCCCCAGGGGAAAATCAATGAATGTCTTTGGTCTCAAATTGCCTGATGACTGGTCAGTCACAACACTAGGCAGGATAGCATCCGGTACCCCCTACACACCAGGAACTTATGATCCAATAGAAAACATGCTTTTACAGAACTCTGAGGAATTGCCCTGGACATATAGTATGGATATCAGAGCACAAAAATCTTTCCAAATCCTGGGGTTACATTGTGGTGTATTTGCAGATGTCTATAATGTTCTGAATTTCTCCAATGCCCAGGTGGTTAACCGCTGGACAGGACAACCCTATCAGTATGGTGATACTATCGATGACTCACAGCGGCTCTTTTCCTGGCGAGATATGATTCTACAACGTAATCCTTGGCAGGTAGCCGATCCGCTTCACGCCATTTTTGGTCTTAGAGTAAATCTCTAGGGAATTTGGAGCAGCTATTATGAATAAAAATTCTACCAGGATATTTTGGACCCGATGTTTGTCTCTCCTCCTGATATGGGCATTGGTCCCGCTACAGGCTGATGATTTTCCACCCTCTGGTGAAGCACTGACGCTGGACCATGCCTTTCATGATGTTGGTAATGTCTGGCAGGTTGTGACAAATTTAGGGTATCTCGGGTATCACTGCTATACAACGTATGGTCCACAACGTAAATGTGAGTACCCTATAGGTAGTAATAATAGTTATCTGTATGGAGGTGGACTACTGCTCCCAGGAAAGGTAAATGGCCAGAAACTGTTTAGCGTTTCCACCGCATGGAGTCGACAAAGCACCAACTGTGCCTATGAATTTTTCCCAACTGATGCACCTTATGATTCCGTCTGGACACTGAGAAGGGGTCAAACTGCTGATATCCCATACTTACCCAATTATACTGCCTGGTCTGATCAAGCACTCATTTGCCGATACTCAGATTATATTCTCGATCTTGAGGACCAGCTTGCTCCATTGTATGTAGATGTCATTCAGATTAGTCATGCTTGGGCATCCTATCCCTTCGACGAGATGATTCTCTTTGAATTCTTCGTTATCCCAACGAGATATGATCTGACAGATGTTTATCCTGCCTGGTATGGTGAAATTTCTCTGAATCCTGCTGGCAAGCCAGCATTTCCGGACAATCTGGTATACTACGATGAGACCCGATACATGGGAATTGTGGAAGATCAGCCTGGGAATGATGATGATATGCCGGGACCCTGTGGTTATATCGTTTTTCCACCCCAGGGTGATGACCCGGAAGATTATATCTGGACTTTCAACAATTTTGATCAAGTCAGTCATTACGATGAGCAGGAGTATGACTTCACCACCAGCGGCATCATAGATCCGCCGAGCATGGATGGTGACGGTCGGGGAAACCCGGGACATTTTCGTCTCTCCTTTGGTCCTGTAGATATTCCCGTGGGTGATACACTTCATTTTATGGTTGGAGAAATATTTGGCGATGGGATGGAAAACTTTTTAAAAAATGCCGACCGACTCATTGGACTACGTGACAATAACTTTCAAACGCCTTCACCACCACCAGATCCAGATATTGTGGTCACTCCAGGGAATCATTCAGTGACCATTTCTTGGGAGCCCACAACCACAGATCCTGAAACATATACAGATCCTTTCAGATTTGATGAAATGGATGTACCATTTGAGGGATATCGCCTGTATAAAAGTACTCAGGGTCTTGGCGGACCTTGGACCTTGCTCAGGGAATATGATATCGCAAACAATGGATTTTTCACAGATTCAGGGATTGAGTATTCCTTTGTTGATGAGGGTCTGGTGAACAATTTAGAGTATTTTTATACTGTCACCGCTTTCAGCAAACCAGATACGGTGATCGCCTTCCCAAGTCAGGAATCAAGCAAGGCTGCCAATGCAAAAAGGGTGTCCCCAGGAACGGCGCCACCTGAAACTGTAGGGCAAGTGGCTGTAGTGCCTAATCCTTATAGAGGCGATGCCAGTTACAGTAGCTATAAACCACCCTGGGAGATTATTGGTGAGACGGGACGTTGGTTAGAGCAGGACAGGCGGATACAATTCATTAACCTGCCTGATCAATGCGAAATCAAAATATATACAATCGCAGGGGATCTGGTAAATACACTGGCGCATGATAACCCAATAAATGGTTTTGAAGATTGGAACCTGACCTCAGCTGGGGGACAGACAATTGCCAGTGGAATATATTTGTTTTCTGTCCGAGATTCAAGGAATGGCAAGGTTCAGGTCGGTCGATTTGTGGTCGTTAAATAGGTAAAATAATTGGACTTAACTATTAGATACAAGCGATGTCAGGTTGTGATTGGAAAAACAATCCCCAGACATCAAGTGCAATGGGAGCAAAGGCATGATTAGAAAACAGATATTCCTCATTCTGATTTGGGTACTTTTTCTATTTGCCCAATATGATAGACCGGGGAGTACATCCGCGCAGTTCCTGAAAATCGACATATCTGCTAGAGGTGCAGGTATGGCTGGTGCTTACAATGCGGCTGTTGAGGGTGCGGAAGGACTGGTTTATAATCCTGCTGTAATCGCAAACCTGGAGAAAGTAGATGCTGTCTTCAATCATAACGTGTGGTTTGCAGGTATCAATCATGATTACATGGCCATAGCCAAGAATTTTGGAATGTTGGGTGCTTTCGGTCTGAGTGTCACCACCTTGTACACACCGGAGATGAAGGTGAGAACGCCTCTCCAGCCAGATGGCACTGGTGAAACCTTTTTTGCTGGAAATGTAAGGGCAGGATTGTCATACGCCAGACGACTGACTGATCATGTAAGCTTTGGCGGTACGCTAAATTATATCTATTTGTCCTTGTATAGTGATTTTTCGGAGAGAGGATATACAATAGATATATCCACTGATTATAATACTGGAATTCGTGATTGGCGCCTGGCCTTTGCTATCCTTAATTTTGGGCAAAGTCTAACCTTTGTCAACGAAGAATATCCCATGCCAACGCTGTTCACCATTGGGAGTAGTGTGAATGCCATCGAACGAGAAAATCTCAAACTAAAATTAAGTGGGACGCTCAAAAAACCCAACGATGGTGCACCGCTGGGACAAGGTGGAGCAGAACTCAATCTATCAGATATTCTCTTTCTCCGAGCAGGAACAAATTTTGGCCATCAGGTAGCACGTTTTGCCTTTGGTGGGGGATTGGCTTACACATTCGCGTCCGGGATGGGATTCCGTTTTGATTATTCCTATAGTGATTTTAATGATCTAGGTGGTGCACACAGATATGCCTTAGGCATCGGCTTTTAAACCATATTGACATTTCCAAGACAGGTGGTTCATCAACATTGGGGAAAAAAAGTAACATAAAAATCTTTTGGCCCTTGGGACACCTTGTCTGTTATTTGCTCCTGGTATCCACCTCATGGGCAGATCTGTTTCCTGCTGATCCCTCTCAATTATCAATATCAATTAAGATACACAGAATTGGTCCTGGTGGCTTGGTGTCAAATTTAGGGTACATGGGCAAACCTGTTGGATTTGAGATCGAGAACTTGGACAACTCCCTTGCAAAGATCGCTGAATTGGCTCCCACAACTGGGGGGCGCAATTCTATGTATCTGGGAGGTATTGTTAACCATCAGAAAGTGTATACCTGTGGTGAAGAATGGTCTGACCTGAGCAACTATTGGGGCTATGAATTCTTCCCCTCTGGCGCACCCTGGGACACTATCTGGGTAGCATACAGAAGTCAGGAGCTTGACATTCCCTATATGCCCGGCTATGTCGGTATCTCCGACGAGGATTTTATATGTCGATTCGATGACTACCATGTCAATCACCCAGATCAGGGAGCCAGTCTAGGAGCTGAGGTGATCTTGATATCCCATTCATGGGGTGTTCCTGGATATAATTTGTGGAAATACTATCAGTTTTATGTGATTGCAAAGGAGAAACCCATCGATGACCTTTTCTTTGCCTGGTCCAGTTTTGGACGAATTGGATTGCAGCCAACAGACCCAAGTGATTGGGTGGAAACTGGTGACGATGATATCTCCTATTTCGATGATGACCTTAAGGTAGCTTGGAAAGAAGATCAACCAGGGCACGATGAAGATGGTTTTGGTCCTGCAGGTTTTAAGATATGGGTACCTGAGGCATATGATGAACATGAACTCACTTGGTCACTCAACAATACAGTGATGCCAAATCATAATGATGAGCAATGGTATGACATCCTGGCTAGTGGCGTACAGGATCCACCTAATTATTATGGACCAATGCCGGAAAAAACATTTATGACCCTGGCAGTCGGTCCCTTTGATATGGAAGTGGGCGATACACTTCATTTTCGTGTTGCCGATATAATGGGACAAGACCAGGATGATGTTTTGGAAAACCTGTATCGTCTTGAGGGGCTTATCGAAAAGGGGTTTGCATTACCTACCAGCCCACCACCGCCACCACTGAAGGTGCAATCCGGTAATCATGAGGCCTTATTAACATGGGAAGCCGGTGCTGGTGAAGTGAATCCTCTCATGTGGGTGGACACCAATCGCCATGATTCTGACGTAGAACCGCAGCCATTTGAGGGTTTCAGACTCTACAAGAGTTTTAACCCAAATGGACCCTGGACCTTACTTGCAGAGTATGATGTGCCTGACAATGGGATCAATCAGGATATCGGTCTTGAATTTGAATACAGAGATGTGGGACTATTAAATAATTTTCGCTATTATTACTCAGTTACATCCTTTACAAAACCAGATCGCATCACAAATGCACCATCACTCTCAAGCGCATTACAACTGAATGTTGTCGAAGTGATCCCCGGTACCCAAGTACCAGAGTCAATTGGGAATGTTTTCGTAGTACCAAACCCCTATCGGGGCGATCAAAACTATACTGCCTATAAGCCACCATGGGAAGAACCAAGTCCACTCCAAAACATCATTAACCAGCAAGAGAGCTCCAATGTTTATCGATGGTCAGAAAACGATCGACGCGTGCAATTCGTTAATGTACCGAGCCCAGCCGAAATAAAGATTTACTCGCTGGCAGGAGACTTGGTTACCACTCTATATCACGATATACCACATGAAGGGGTAGTAGACTGGAATCTGACAACCGATAAGGGTTTAACTATTGCAAGTGGTATATATCTATTTACAGCTGAGGATAGTGAGACTGGTAAGACGCAGGTGGGAAGATTTGTGGTGATCAAATGATACGGTTTCGGAGATTCGGATTGACCTCATTGGTTCGATGGGAGATCTAAGGACAATGAAGAGACGAGATTTTTTAACAAATGCTGCTCTTGGAGCAACGGCCGTCAGTCTAGGGATGTTGGGCTGCAAGCCTCCACAGAACAGAAAACCAAACATCATCTATATCATGGCAGATGACCTGGGTTGGGCAGAGCTTGGATGTTATGGCAATAATTTCAATGAAACGCCACATCTGGACAACTTAGCCAGCCGTGGTATTCGATTCACTCAGGCCTATGCTCCTGCGCCTGTTTGCTCACCAACCAGGGCCAGTGTTTTAACAGGGCAGTTCCCTGCTCGTGTGGGCATTAACGATTACCTCCGCCCAGATGCGAACGAAGCCCTGTCAACGGCCCATATCACTATTGCTGAGATGCTTAAGCGTTCTGGTTATACCAATGGTATGATTGGTAAATGGCATCTCACCGGCTATGTAGCTAACGGTTCAGAGAATGAGGTCAGGGCTGAAGATCATGGGTTTGATGAGGTTTTCTGTACCGAAATCGAGACTGTAGGCAATGGTGCCAACTTCTTTCCCTATGTATATCGGGATCATGATACTCAATGGCTTAGCACGGAAACAGCTCGATTAGGTGAGAATGAATACCTGACTGATCGCATAAACCTCGAGGCCGTGGATTTCATCGAACGCAATGTCGAGGAGCCATTTTTTCTCTACCTGAGCCACTTCGCTCCCCATACAGATCTAAATGGCCGACCAGATCTTGTTGAAAAATATAGAAAAAAGCACCCACCTGGCCCCAGTCTGTGGGACGGTTGTTATATGTGTGAAGATGCTGGCTTGGAAGGAGATCCCCTACATCATTGGGCAATCGATCACAACCCTCACTTGGCGGCCATGATCGAAAGCATTGATGATGGTGTGGGAATGATCGTGAAGAAACTGGAGGAGCTGGGAATTCGGGAAGATACGGTCATCATTTTCACCAGTGATAATGGTGGGGAGCATAATGTCACAAGCAATGCCCCTCTGCGAGGAGCTAAGAGTCAACTTTATGAAGGTGGTATTCGCGAACCCATGATCATTTCCTGGGCAGGTACCCTTCCCGAAGATAAGACCAGCGATGCAGTTGTGAATATATTGGATTTTTACCCAACAGTACTTGATCTCACACAGGTTGAGCCGGATCCTGCACAACAACTTGATGGCGTATCGTTTGTACCGGTGTTGCGAAATCCAGCGCTAACGCTTGAGCGGGATACGCACTACTGGCATTATCCGCTTGAGAAAAAACATTTCCTGGGAGGCCGGAGTGCTGGGGCCATCCGGAAGGGTGACTGGAAACTGATCGAGTTTTTTGATACGGGTGAACTGGAACTTTACAACCTCAAAGATGATAGGGGTGAAAGTCAAAATTTAGCAGAGGAGTACCCTGAAAAATCAGCCAGACTTCTCAGGATGTTACAGGAATGGCGCAAAGTCAATGGTGTGATCATCCCAGAAAACTGTACAAACTATAATCCTGAAGTGAGAGATCATACCTGGCAGGAAGAAAAGCAAACCCAGGGATGAAGAAAAATCCAAGTGTGAGGAGTAGAATCTAATGAAAAGACGAGATTTTCTGAAAAATGCGGCTCTGGGCAGTGCCGCCGTCAGTCTTGGGTTACTTGGTTGTAAGCCTCAAGCAGGAAAAAAGCCAAATATCATCTATATCATGGCCGATGATTTGGGCTGGGCAGAACTGGGTTGTTATGGCAATGATTTTAATGAGACGCCTCACATAGATACATTGGCCACTCACGGAATTCGCTTTACACAGGCCTATGCACCAGCCCCAGTATGTTCACCAACCAGGGCCAGTGTTTTGACAGGGCAGTTTCCCGCCCGTGTGGGTATAACAGATTACCTCCGCCCAGAAGCGGACGAGGCACTGTCAACAGCCCATGTCACCATAGCCGAGATGCTTAAAAGGAATGGCTACACAAATGGAATGGTCGGGAAATGGCACCTTTCCGGATATGCTATTCATGGCTCAAAGAATGAGGTCCGTGCAGAGGACCATGGTTTTGATGAAGTGTTCTGCACGGAGATCAAGGGTGTAGGAAATGGAGCTAATTTCCATCCATATGTCTTTCGGGATCAGAAAATGAGATGGCTGAGCACCGAAGATGCACGTCTCGGTGAAGGAGAATATCTCACGGATCGAATGAACCTTGAGGCTGTAGATTTCATTGACCGAAATTCGGAGAAACCATTCTTCCTCTATCTCAGTCATTTTGCTCCCCACACCATCCTCAATGGTAGACCAGATCTGGTCGAAAAATATCGCCAAAAACACGCACCTGGACCAAGCGAGAGGGATACCTGCTACCTGTGTCAGGACGCTGGATTTGAGGGAGATCCTATGAATCACTGGGCTATGGATCACAACCCTCACCTCGCTGCAATGATAGAAACTATTGATGATGGCGTGGGCATGATCGTAGAAAAACTCAAAGCTCATGATCTGCTTGAAAATACAGTGATTATTTTCACCAGTGATAATGGTGGAGAACACAACGTCACCAGCAATGCTCCGCTCCGGGGAGCCAAAAGCCAGCTTTATGAAGGGGGTATTCGTGAACCAATGATCGCCTCCTGGCTCGGGACTCTACCTCAAAATACCACCTGTGATGAAGTTGTGAATATCCTCGACTTTTATCCTACAATACTTGATCTGGTGCAGATTGAACCAGACAAAAACCAATTACTTGACGGTGTTTCCTTTGCCACAGTATTACGAAATCCAACCACCAAATTGGACCGAGATACCAACTACTGGCATTATCCGCTTGAGAAAAAACATTTCCTGGAAGGGCGCAGTGCAGGTGCCATCCGCAAGGGTGATTGGAAACTGATAGAATTTTTTGATACGGGGGAGTTAGAGCTGTACAATCTTAAAGATGATATTGGTGAAAGTCAGAATCTTGCGGAAAGCCAACCAGAACGGGCCGCAAGCCTGTTGGCCATGTTGAGAGAATGGCGCCGATCCAATAATATCACAATTCCAGAGAACTGTAAAGATTATGACCCAACTGTTCGTGATCATACATGGCAAGGTGAATAGGATGCGACAAAAGGGTCTGTTTATCTTCCTTCTCATTCTCTTTGTTTATACGAATCCAATTTTGGCGGCAATTACTGAAGTCTCAAGTAATGAATTCACACTCAAAATGGATGATCAATTGGCTGGGCTGGTAAGTCTGCAGCGTACCAATGATGTTTATGCTACGGAGTACATAAAGTCAGGCCACCAACTTCTGGATGCCCTCATCACCTTTCGCCTAAAAGGTGGTTCATGGCAGAGTATCTATCTCTCTGAAGTCGAGAAACCAGTGGTCGATGCAAACTCCACAGGGTTTCAGGTTCGCTATACCCTGGAAGGAAACCTGGAAGTTCTAAAAACCCTGTCACTGAATGGCGATAAGCTCTCGGCGTCATTGGTGTTCAAGAATTTAACAGAGGAATCACTGGAGATTGGCGATGTAGGTTTGCCATTGACCATGAATACTGACTATGTCGGTGGCGATCTCATGGAAGCCGATGCTGTGGCAAAGACCTATCAGAATCGTCTTAACATGCACAGACTCATCAATGGGCATGGCTCCTTCATCTTCTGGATGCGAGCCAATGGGGTCGGTCCATATCTCCTCATGCAACCCCAGGGCGATAGTCGATTTGAATATTATGACAATAACACAACTGCCTTTATTCATTCAGCGAAATCTGGCCTGGAAAAATCTGGAACCTGGCGACAAGAACATACGAACCTGATCCTTGGTCCTGTCGACTCAAACACGCACAGTCAGAACTATGACTTTAGTTTCGTATGGGGTGCCGACTACGATGGTGTACGAAACGCACTTTACATTAACAATGGATTTGATATCCAGGTTATCCCCGGCATGAGCATACCAACTGATTTACCTGTTCAATTTAGTCTCCGAACACAAGCTGAAATCAATGATATTCGTGCTGAATTTCCTGAGAAAACACAGATTTTGCCTGGGGAAGTCAAATCGAGTGGAGAGCATCTCTATACTGTTCATTTCTCCCAATTAGGGGAAAATATGTTGACCATATATCATGATGAAGGAAAAACTACACTGTTGGAGTTTTTTGTTACCGAGCCACTGGAAACTTTAGTGAAGAAACGGGCACAATTCATTGTGGAGAAACAGCAACACAAAAATCGTAAGTGGTACAATGGTTTGTACAGCTTGTGGGATATGCGCAAAGCTGAGTTGCTCGGTCCTGAAAACAAGGGTGGTCTTATGGATTACATGGTGGGAGGGTCAGATGACCCATCCAATTCCAAATGTGTCTTTCTGGCAGAAAAGAATGTGGCCCATCCAGACAAGGTAGAAATTGCTAGCCTCGAATATTTCATTAAAAACTTTGTTTGGGGAAAACACCAACGGACAGACAAAGAGTTTCCGCACCCATATGGTATCTATGGCAGTGAAAACTGGTATCTGAACCGCACGACTGAGTGGGGAACCACTGACCCAGATAGAATAAAATCTCTAGAGAGACAGTGGAGCACACCTGCAGGGATGGGACTTGGACCGGAGCGCATGTGGCGGACTTTCGATTATACCACCTACTTCATGCTCTATTACGATATGTACCTCATCGCAAAAGCAAATCCCAAGATGGTGAAATACTTGGACGCGCAGGGGTATCTAGAACGTGCATATGGTACTGCCAGAGCTTTCTTCCAGGTACCCTATTCCATCCATATGCCTGGTAAGCCACAATGGAGTCATCATGGCTATGCCGACTGGGCCTACAAGCTGGGCAATTTTCATGAAAAATATATCACTGGACTCATGGATGCCTTGGAGAATGAGGGTATGGTTGAGCAAGCAGCCTATCTCCGTGGTGAGTGGGATAAAAAGGTGAAGTACTTTATTTATGATGACCCCACACCCTTCGGATCAGAATTCGTATTCGATCGGACCGCATTTGAATCAACTCATGCCATCGCTAGATACGCCATAGATCACCCACTCGAACCTGATGAGAACCTGTGGTTTGACAGGAATACCAAAAAATGGTATAGTCACCCCGATGTGTCTCCTGCTGATGCAGAGGACTTCATGGAACGCCAGATCGCTGCAAATATCTCCATGCGTGGCTGGTTGGAGACTTCCTATTACTTCCTGGGTGCAGCTCAGGTAGATGACCACAGTCTGGATTATATGTCTCAAATGGGAGGTTGGAGTATTCTGGACTATGCCCTGTACACCAGTGATAGACCTGCTGAATATTTGCGTCTTGGATATGCATCCCTCCTGAGTTCCTGGGCTCTGGTGAATAGTGGTACATCTGAAAGCAATTATGGGTACTGGTATCCTGGACCGGAAAATGATGGCGCAGTAGGCTGGAATTTTGCCAACCACAAATTCGGTAAATCCTGGATGCATCATGACATTCCCCGTGGCCCCTGGTTTGTGGATGGAGAGATCGACCATGGATTGGCCGGTGGTTTGAACGCAGCAGCGACCATCGCAATTGATGATCCGATTTTTGGTCCAGTTGTTTACGGTGGTATCATGAAGGATTCTGGAATCGTTCCCCGTGATGGAATGCGTCGTCATTTTCATGATATGAGAGGGGATAAAGAACTACATCTGGAGTTGTTAAGTGATCGTTTTGGCAGTGAAGAATCCATCTTAGTTACGCCTAGCGGAACCTCTATCGCTCTTACAATAGAAAAAGCCAGTGGAAAAAGACAGCCCTTCTCTATGAATATTTCAGGTTTATCAACAGGAAAATACAATCTGTACATCAATGATCAGCATATGGAAAAGTTTGAGGTTGCCAGTAAAGAACCCAAAGGGGTGGAATCACCAGTTGGCAAACTGAAGAAATTTATTGTTAGGATTGAGCGAGAGGGATAAACATGAACAGACACATGTCTAGAAGGGAGTTTCTGCAGGCCACAGGTGTTGGAGTAGTGGGTGTGAGTACATTAGGGCTGGGAGCGTGTATGTCCCAAAGACAGACCAGACCAAATATTATTTTGATACTTGCAGACGATCTAGGTTGGGCTGATACTGCAGTTAGAATGTCCCTGAAGTGGGAGAAGTCATATCATCCCATCCAGCAAACACCGAATCTTCAGCGTTTATCAGACCAAGGGATGACCTTTAGCCAAGCCTATGCGGCTAGCCCCGTATGTAGTCCTACCCGCGATGCTGTATTGACCGGGAAAACGCCCACACGTTTACACCACTCGATCCTACTGGGGAAAATGGATTTTGATGAAAACAGTCCAACCATACCAAAAATCCTGAAGGAAGTCGACCCAACCTACGTAACAGCACACTTTGGAAAATGGGGTTGTACACCGAAAGAACCTGAAGATGGTGGTTATGATGTCAGTGATGGGGATACTGATAACTGGCATGGTGACTGGCGCTATGTCGATGGGGAGAAAACCAGATTACCAGTAGATGACCCCAAACGGATTTTTAGCGTGACAACAACTGCTCGGAAGTTCATGCGTGAACAGGTAACAGCAGATAGACCCTTCTTCATGCAAATCTCACACTATGCAGCTCATGTTGGACATTTTGCCCTTCCTGAAACCATCAAAAAGTATGAAGGGCTTGGTCTGGAAGGTGACGCAGCAGTTTACGCTGCAATGGTTGAGGATATGGACACTGGTCTGGGTGGGCTGTTGGATGAGATGAAGACCCTCAACATCACTGATAATACCTACTTCATCTTCACTTCTGATAATGGAGGCGATTTCTGGGAAGATGGTTTATTACGCGGGGGGAAGGCCAGTTTATGGGAGGGGGGTGTTCGAATTCCCACTATTATAAGCGGACCAGGAATAGCTGCTGGTAGTCGTTGCCAAGCCCCCATTGCACAATGGGATTTCCTCCCAACTATCAAGTCGTTAGCAGGGGACAACACCCCAATGGCCCCAGAATTTGACGGTGGTGATATCAGCCCTTTAATATTTAATCAATCAGATAAAGAAGTGATCAGAGGGACCAAAGATCTCATCTTTTACTATCCCTGGTTTGATAGCCTACCCATGGCCTGCATTATCAGAGGGGATTACAAACTGGTAAAAGACCTTAATACAGAAGAATGCCGGCTTTTTGACCTCTCTTTAGACATGGGGGAGAACCAGGATGCTACCACCCAGAATACTGAGCTAGCTGCAGATATGCGCACAACACTGGAAAAATACTTGAAAGATGTTGAGGCTGAGGATCTGGAAGCGTTGAGGGTCAACCGGGAGGCCGACTTACGCAGATGGACAGTTCGGGATCAAGAGATCGAAGAGCGTCTAACAAAAGAGCTATCAATGGAGAAAAATAGTTCGAAAGTGGACTCCCTGCAGACAGAACTAGAGATGATTAAGAAGCGTCTGTACAATCATGAAAAAGCCCTGGAACGGGTGCGTATTGGGCGCCTTCGTCGCGCATGGGAAAAGGAAAACCTAGAATGAAACACCTGAGTGTTCTGCTATTAGTTTTGATATGTACCGGCACTGTTTTCTCGCAATCGCGGACCTGGGAAATTGGTCCAGAAAATCAGGTTGAAGCACTATTCCCTGTCGATGAGTATACACCGAATGGCTATTTGGCCAATCCCTACCATACAGCTGCATTGAATCGTAGTGGCGTCTTGCGTAGTGTCCCACCATTGGGATTTGGATTCTGGGCAAGACCCCTTCCCTGGCCCTATGGCGGTGGGAAATTTGGATTTGGCCTTACCAGGCATCGGAACTACCTCTCACTAATGAACTTCGCTCTGGAAATAGATGGTATCGTCTATCAGAATCTTGAGGATTTCAAAGCCAGCGGGGTGAAGGTCATCTCGGACTATCATAGTCAAAATATGTTTAGCTATCGTTTTCAGATATCTGACCTGGATTTTAGTCTATCCTACTTTCAGGTGGGTGAGCATTCCCTTGCCTGTAATTTTCAGATAGAGAACCGAAGTGAGAAAAACCAGGAAGTTCTTATCCATGCAATAAATGTCTTCGGAGATATCTACAAGGGATATTGGGGTTGTGATGGGATTGTGTCCCGCTACAATGAAGAAGCAGACCTGGCAGTGAGCAAATTTTACGCCGATGGAGATATCTTTGTCATGGGTGCAGATATCCCCAGTATTGCCAACAAAGCAACCGTGAACGACAGCATTCTAGCCTCATGGATATCTTCTGGAGACCTCAGTAGCAGCGACGGTTTCACCAGCCTTCGAATTTACTCGAAAAGGGATCCCATCGTAGAGGGGGAAAGTCTGGGACACATGAATAATCTGTTGAGTTATCAGGTCGATGCTCAGGCAGGTAAAAAGAAACATCTTAATTTCATGCTTACCCGTGGTCTTCGTGAAGAAGAGGTCGTGGCGGCCCATGAAATGGCCAATTCTCGGGTGGCAGCAGTTCAGGCAGAAAAAATAGTTGTAGATAATGCATACTATATGAATGCCCCAACTCTAGGCGGTGCCTGGCCAGTTGATTGGAAGAATGGATTCCTCTATCATCAGGAAACCATTCGCATGAATATACATCCTCCTGTAGGGATCTATAAGCACCACTGGGATGGCATGCAGGTACATACTCCACGTGCGGTGCTTGGTGAATCTGCAATCGATGCTATGGCGCTGAGCTATGGAGACATGGAGTTGGCTAAGGAAGTTCTTCTGGGTGTCTTTGCTGATGCCCCGGCAGACAATATCCCCTGTTCCAGGGAAGATGGCAGCCTCAATCTTGTGTGTGGCAATGCTAAAGAGACAGGGACTGCACCCATCTGGGGATTGCCCTTCAGGGTCATTCGCTCATTGTATCAGCGTGACCATGATGATGAGTGGATCAGTGAACTCTATCCTCATATGAGAGATTATATCGAATGGTGGCTGGCAAACCGAACAGATGAGGATGGCTGGTTTCATTGTGCTTGTAGCTGGGAGTCTGGTCAGGATGGGAGCAAACGCTTTCGTCTTGGAGATGTGGCTGGTGGTGCAGAGGACGTTCGCACAGTTGATATCGAAGCTGCCATGGCAAATGCGATCCAGAATATGATCCTTTTTGCAGAAGTAGCCGGGCAAGATGATGATATATTTTACTGGCAGGAATTGGCAGAGTTAAGAGTACAGCGAACCAGAGATATGTTCGTAGACGGTCGATTCCGAGATTTTGATGCCCGAACAGGTGAGCCCATCATCCTTGGGGATTACTACTCTGTTATGATGTTGGCACCACTCTCCTTTGACCTGGCAACTCCAGAACAAAAGGCAGGTTCGGGAGAAATATTTCAATACTTCAAAGAGAACTTTCGCTTCTGGTTGGAATGGCCAAGCTTTTTATTCCCCTTTACAGAAGCAGCCTGGAATACCGGTCAGCGAGAGCTCGTGGGAGAAATTCTGGTGAACTCTGGTAATAGTATTTTCCCAGGTACTAATTCGCCAGAGCCACTCTATGTCAAACCAAAAGATGCACCGGGATTATCTCCAAAATACAGTTACCGCCTACCTGGTGTAGCCGCAGAATGGTGGCCCTATAAACGGGGCGATCAATGGGCCGGAGGATGTGAAAATTATGGTTGGGGAGCCACATTCCCAACACTGCTCATTCGAAATATAGTTGGATTCAGAGAATTCACAGAGTCAGGTGCTGCTGGTTTCCATGTTTCGCCATCACTCTCACCTATGCTATTCGAAGAGGGTGCGAATTATGAGATCAACAATTTGAATTACCGCGGTATCAAGCTGGATTTTGAATATGTGCTGAAAGATGGTCAGGTTCATACAAAGATTCAGTATCGGTCCGACCGACCTGTCAAATTGCAGGCAGATGGACTCCCAGTACCAGATGAGTTTACCCGCAGTGGAGAGATGAGTTTCGTGGTAGATAACTATGGAATTACATCAATTAAATTGGAGGAAAAAACCTCCTTCTGGGATTTTCTAAAATAGATGAAAGGGCCCGGACATGTCGGTGGAATTGAAAAGTAGAAGAGACTTCCTGAAAACAATGGGTGTCGCGGCGATTGCCACAAGCATTGCTCCAGCTTTCAACAAACCTAAGGAAGATCCTTTCATATTTGAGCGTCCAGGCAAAAAGCAGCCAAATTTCATTATTGTCCTGGCTGATGATATGGGTTTTGGCGATTTGGGTGCCAAGGACCATAAAATGATCAAGACACCCAACATCGATCGGTTTTTCGAGGAGGGGATGGAGTTTAGTCGTTTTTACGTAGCCCCTGTATGCTCTCCCACGCGCGCCGGGCTACTAACTGGCCGTGCCCACTACCGAACTGGGGTCACCAATGTGGGTTCCTGTGGTGATCGCATCAAAATGGATGAAACCACCATTGCTAAAACATTGGGAGATGCTGGATATGAAACGGCGATATTTGGGAAATGGCACCTTGGAGACAATTATCCCATGCGCCCGCAGGATTTGGGCTTCAAGGAAACAGTGATTCACAAAAGTTGCTGTCTGACACCATGGGATCGGAATGATCCACCAGGTGAGAATTACTATGACCCCTTACTTTACCACAATGGTGTCCGCAAACAGTACGGGGGTTACTGTATGGATGTATATACCGACCTAAGCCTTGAGTATGCCGCTACCTGTGCTGCTGCAGATAAACCCTTCTTCATTTACCTCTCGACTAACACACCTCATGGCCCACTAAACGTGGCACCAGACTACAGTGCACCCTTTAAAGCAGCGGGTTCTGAGGCGATGGATGCTGAATATTATGGAACGATCAGTAACCTGGATGACAATATCGGACGATTAGTGCAGGGTCTTAAGGACAACGGATTGGATGAAGAAACCCTAGTAATATTTCTCACCGATAATGGTAATGCATCAGGTCGATATGGTGATTGGGGAATAAAACTGAGGGGTAAGAAAGCCGATGTCTACGAGGGAGGTATTCGTATCCCTTGCGCCATGCGTTGGCCGGGGGTGATTGAACCTGGGACAAGTACAGGAACCATTGCCTCCTATATGGATCTTATGCCGACCCTGCTCAATGCTGCCAATGTTCAGCCGACTAAGCAAGAAAAAATAGATGGATCTAGTGTTTTACCATTAGCATTAGGTAAAGGAAGCCCCAGCTCAGATCGCAAAATCATCATTCAGTGGCACCAGGGCTTGCAGCCCCAACTCAATCGTAGTTTCACCATTTTCAATCAAAACTGGAAACTGGTGCAGGCTCAGGGTGGGTTTCATAGATCTGGCAAATTCCTACAGGGTCAGTACCTCTATGAGCTCTTTGATATTGATGCAGACCCGGCAGAGACAAAAGACCTTGCGGCACAGCACCCAGACATCGTAAAAGCTTTCCATCAGGAATATGAGGACTGGTTCTGGGAAGTTATGCGCGAGCGAGGACCGGACCCTCAGGAAATTTTCATTGGTTCTCCAAAAGAAAACCCATGTGTTCTCATGGCCTCTGGATCCTTTGTGGAGCAAGATGAGCACCCGAATTTTGGAACAGGGGAGTGGCCTTCACGTGTGCTGAAGACTGGAAAATATGACATCAAAATACATTTCCGTGACGCCCTAAAAGCGCCAGGAGTACTCTCTTTCCGCTTCGGGAAGCAAAAACTGGAAAAATCTGTTCGCAAGCGCAGCAAAACTCACACGTTTAAAGATGTAGATCTTTCTGCAGGTTCTGATTGGTTGCTTTGCCACGTCCGAAACAAACAGGGACTTCAGGTTCCAACCTATATAGAAATAGATGCAAAATTTATAAACTGATAATAATTAAGGAGATAGAATCATGAATCGCCGCACAAAACTCACTTTATCAGTCCTCTTGGGATTGGTGTTCTTATTTACTGCCTGCCCAAAAGGACCTGAATTGACCCAGGATTATCCTATTCGACCAGTACCTTTTAACAGGGTCGTGCTGCTGGATGATTTTTGGTTGCCTCGGTTAACATTACAGGCTGAGTCTACTGTACCCCACGCTATGAAGCAGACCATACCCGCTGTTGAGCGGTTGCGACTGGCTGGTGCCTATCTGAGGGGTGAAGATGCAGAGCTTCCACAAACGCATCGCTATATCTCTAGTGATCTTTTTAAAGTTATGGAAGGTGCTGCTTATACCTTGATGATTAAACCTGATCCAGAACTAGAAAAGGAACTGGATGAGATCATCGAGCTTATTGATGGAGCAATGGAACCTGACGGCTATTTGTATATCTCCCATACTGTGGGCAACGCAAACCCTAAAGTTATGGGTGAAGTACCCTATTCCTGGGTAGTTCATAGCCATGAGCTATATAACCTGGGACATATGTACGAGGGTGCCATCGCCTACTATCAGGCTACAGGTAAGGACGCCTGGCTGAAAATTGCTGAAAAAAGCGCTCAGCATTTCAACAAGGTGATCTTTGAAGGTGGGGATCCTAAATACAACAATGGCGAACCTGTCATGCAAGCTCCAGGACACCAGGAGATCGAATTGGCTCTGGCCAAGATGTACCGGGTGACAGGCAAGAAGCTGTATCTGGATATGGCGAAGAAGTTTTTAGATATCAGAGGCGTGACCTACCGGCCTGAAGGCTATGGCGTCATGAGTCCAACCTATGCTCAGCAGCATAGACCAGTTGTAGAACAGGAAAAAGCTGTGGGTCATGCGGTGAGAGCTGGCTATCTCTATGCTGGGATGGCAGATGTTTCTGCTCTTACTGGAGACATGGCCTATGCAACAGCAGCAACCAGAATCTGGCATGATGTTGTGGATAAAAAAATGCACATCATTGGTGGTTTGGGTGCTGCCCATGGGATAGAAGGATTCGGTCCTGACTTTGAACTACCCAATCGAGATACCTACAACGAGACTTGTGCTGCTGTAGCAAATGTGTTCTTTAATCATCGGATGTTCTTGCTCTATGAAGACGCAAAATATTTTGATGTCGCCGAAGTATCCTTACTGAATAACTCTCTTGGTGGTATGAGCCTTTCTGGGGACGAATTTTTCTATGTCAACGTCCTGGAAACAGATGGAGTCAAGCAGTTCAATCATCGTGATGCTGGTCGTTCAGGCTGGTTTGGTACTGCATGCTGCCCAAGCAATCTCGCCCGGCTCATGCCTCAGATTTCCGGCTTCATGTATGCCCATACAGATCAAGACATCTACCTGACTCTTTATGGTGCAAGCCAGACAGAGATCTCCCTGGCAAATGGGGATGTCGAACTCATCCAGAGCGCAGATTATCCCTTTGATGGCAATATCAAATTGACCCTTAACCCCAAGATGGCTCAATCATTCGGATTGAAGTTGCGTTTGCCTACCTGGGCTACTGAACAATTCGTACCTGGTGAGTTGTATGACTATGCTGCTCCTGTAAGTGAGAGTTGGGCTGTTTCAGTAAATGGCGAGACTGTGGAAGCAAAGGTGGAAAAGGGCTTCATCACTCTGGCTAGGGAATGGCAGCCTGGGGATGAGGTTGAGCTTGTATTGCCCATGAAAGCAAAGTTCAATACGGCCCTTGAAGAGGTCAAAGCCAATAATGGTCGCATTGCCGTTACCCGTGGACCTCTAGTCTATTGTGCTGAAGATGCTGACAATGACAATGATGTGGTCCAGCGGTTTTTTATCCCAGAGATGAATGAATCAGCCATTGAAACCATGAAGATCAATGAAGGTGCACTTAAAAATATCATCTCCCTGGCTGTTCCGGCGAAGAAGATCACAGATGAGGGTGTCATCGATACTAAGATGAACATGGTGCCCTATTATGCCTGGAATAATAGGGGTGAAAAGTCCATGATAGTCTGGACTCCGACCAATGAGCAGATGGCAAGCAAATATGTAAAGAGTGACCTTCTGGCCAAGAGTCCTTATGGTGATGTCATGGTTACGCAAACAGCAGAAGGCAGCAGCCTGGATGCTGTTTTTGATGGTATTATCCCGAAAATCAGTAATGATCAGGATGTTCCGCATTGGTCCAGCCTGCCATTTACCAATCGGCGCCAGGATGTCAATTTCACCTTTAGTGGCAAAAAAGCTGTTGAGTCGATTTCAATCTATTGGTATGAAGACACCGCTACTGAGAAAGTCCTCTTACCTCGGGAGTGGTGGGTGGATTACCAGGATGGTAGTGATGAATGGAAACGCATGGAGCTAGCCGAAGGTAGTGCATATGGGATGGACAAAGACCAGTTCAATAGTGTTAAACCCGCTAAGGCCTTCAAGGCTACCGCACTCCGTATTGTCACACTCCCAGTACAGCACCACTGCCAGGGAATACATGAAATACAGCTGAAGCTGAATTAGTCAGAAGGAGACAGGGGCAGAAATCAGATGCGTCTGCACAAGCTTAGGGAGTAGAACGGATGAAAATGAACAGAAGAGAATTTCTCAAACTGTCTAGCATGGGTGCAGTGGCTGCCCCTGCACTGCTCAATGCTGGGACGTTTTTAGGCTCGCGTCGCAAGACCAAGCGTCCAAATATCGTCTTCGTCATGGCTGATCAATTGCGCTATCAGGCCTGTGGATATGCTGGGGATGAAAAAGCAAAGACGCCTTATATTGATGAACTCGCTACATTAGGCGCCAACGCCTTTAATTGTGTGGTCTCAATGCCTGTTTGCTGCGCTTATCGTGCTACTCTGCTCACTGGTAAATATGTCAGCAGCACTGGCATGGTTATTAATGAATTACGGATGAATACAGATCACCGTTTCCTGGCCCAGTGCCTCACCGAAGCTGGGTATGATACTGGTTATATCGGGAAATGGCACCTCTACGCCAACCAGTTGGGTCACCATCATGATGCCCAAAATTCACATACCCCACCAGGGAGGCATCGCCTGGGTTTTGACGGGGAATGGGCGGCGTATGGATTCCACCATGAAAACTATGGCACCTATTACCATAAAGATTCACCCGAGAAAATATTTTATGGTGAGGGTGTCTTTGAGCCGGATGCGCAGACAGAAATGGCCATGGACTATGTTGCAAGACATGCACAAGAGGAGGCGCCTTTTTTCCTCGTACTTTCTATAGGTACACCCCACAATCCTTGGACCAAAGATAATGTCCCTGCGAAATACTACGAAATGTATAAAGACACACCCTTCCCCCCAGCGCCGAATTATAGTGATGAAATGGATCCCTACGGCGATGCCTGGAGCAACATTGAAAAGAACCCGGAAAAACTCCAGGAATGGATGCGCATCTACTATGCCATGACCAACAATCTCGATTGGAATGTAGGCAGATTGCGTGCATGTATTGAAGAAAATGGAATTGATGAAGATACCATCTTCATTTTTACCAGTGATCATGGGGAGATGTTCGGTGCCCAGGGAAGGATGAAAAAAAACAGCTTCTACGAGGAGTCTGCCAGAGTACCCTTTCTGCTTAGTTGGCCTGGGAAGGTACCAGCGTTGAACCTGGATCTGGCCATGAGTAATGTTGATATAATGCCCACGCTTTTAGGTCTGGCTGATGTCCAAGTACCTGAAGGGGTGGAAGGAATGGACCTGAGTCCCCACTTTTTAGGTCAAACTGGACCGGAGCCCCGAGCTGCTTTTCTCCAGAATATGGGCGCATGCGCCACCTGGGAGGATGGTCATGAATGGCGGGCACTACGAGACAAACGCTATACCTATGCTGTGTATCGCGTGGATGGTAAGGAACTGCTTTTCGATAATCTGGAAGACTCGTTTCAATTAAACAATCTAGTTGATAGTCCTGCGCACAACAAAATATTGGCTGAGTTCCGCAAAATTCTAAACGAGAAAATGATGGAGCTAAATGACACCTTCGAAGCCTCCACCTGGTACCGTGATAATTGGATAGAAGATCGAATCATCGCGCGTACTGCTACCCTGAACAATGAAAAAACCCCCTAATCTGGAGACAATATGAAACGCTTTTTACCCCTATGCCTGATTGTTGTTTTTTTCAGTTGTGAGCCGTCTGCCAAGCAGATGACAAATTATCCACAGAACCGTGCTCCCCTGGCTCCGCAGGCCTTTATAAAACTTCCCATGGATGCGATCAAGCCTGAAGGTTGGCTTCTGGAGCAGATGCGTCTAGCTGCAAGTGGCATGACAGGTCACCTGGATGAGTGGTATCCCTCTGTGATTGGCAAACGTAATGGGTGGTTAGGCGGAGATGGCGATGGCTGGGAACGGGGACCCTATTGGTTGGATGGACTTGTGCCCATGGCTTACATGCTGGAGGATGAAAAACTCATTGCAAAGACAAAACCATGGATAGAATGGACACTAAATAGCCAAACATCTGATGGCTATTTTGGTCCAGTTCCATTTGAAAAGGACCCTGATCCCGAGCCAGGCATACAACGAGGACAACGTCGGGATTGGTGGCCTCATATGGTTATGCTTAAAGTCCTTCAAAGCTATTACGAAGCTACTGGGGATAATCGCGTGATTGAGCTCATGGACAACTATTTCCAATACCAATTGAAGATGTTACCCAATACTCCCCTGGACAATTGGACTAATTGGGGTCGAAACAGGGGAGGGGAAAATCTCTCCAGTGTGTATTGGCTCTATAATATCACAGGAGAGCCATATCTCTTGGATTTGGCTGCAATTATCTTTGAGCAAACTGACCCGTGGACAGAGTGGTTTACCACGGGGGACCTTATTGCAAAAAATCGATCAACCTGGGATATGCATTGGTCAGCAACTCACTGCGTGAATATTGCAATGGCCATCAAGCAACCGCTGGTCTATTCTCAGCAGGATAAGAATCCTAGATACATGACGGCTGTGAAGCAAGCACTGGCAGATTTGCAGGAGTTTCACGGACAACCCACTGGTCTATATGGAGCTGATGAACTTCTTCATGGTAGTGACCCACTACGGGGATCGGAATTTTGCACGGCTATTGAAATGATGTTCTCTTTAGAGAGTATCATTTCAATTACCGGGGATCTGGAATTTGCGGATCTATTAGAGCGAGTGGCTTATAATGCAGTACCCACTCAAATAAGTGACGATTTTAAAACACGTCAGTATTACCAACAGACCAATCAGATCATGCTCACACGCTCAGTGCGCAATTTTATAACTAAACACGAGGGCACAGATTTGTGCATTGGCCTCCTAACGGGTTATCCCTGTTGCACATGTAATCTCCATCAGGGCTGGCCCAAATTTGTTCGCAATCTGTGGTACGCCACACCTGATCAAGGTGTGGCTGCCCTTGTGTTCGGTCCTAGTTCGGTACAGGTAAAAGTATCCAATGAACAATCCATACAATTTCAACAGCGAACTAACTATCCTTTTGAGGAGGATATTGAGTTTGTTTATAGTGGCGCTGATGACCTGACATTTCCTCTCTACCTGAGGGTGCCAGCATGGTGCGATTCACCATCACTCCTTGTGAATGGAGTGCAGCCTAAGTTTGTCGTATCGGACAGGTTGATAAAACTAGAACGTAGCTGGAAAGATGGAGATATCGTGCGATTGAACTTGCCCATGCAAGTCCGAACAAGTCGTTGGCATGAACACTCCATCGCTCTTGAGCGTGGCCCCCTTGTGTATGCGTTGCCATTGGGAGAGGAACGTCGCTCGATACCAGCAATTGAGACCTATGGAAGTTATGAAGAACTGCGTCCTCTATCTCCCTGGAATTATGGTTTTGACCAAGCGCTTCTTGATAATCCCACCAAAGAAGTAGATGTCATTATGGCAGATGCCAGTGTCGTGCAGCCCTGGACTCCAGAGACCGCTCCAGTCAAACTCAGATTGAAGGCCAGACGTGTTCCAGGTTGGAAGCAATATATGGACATGGCAGGTCCTCTACCTCACAGCCCAGCCTATTCTGAAGAACCGCAGGAAGTGATAGAACTAATCCCTTATGGATCGACTAATCTCCGGATAACAGAATTTCCACTGGTTAGTCCAAAACTTAAGTAAGCAGAGGTAAAACTGTGAATCGAACTATTCTGACCCTACTACTGACGCTTCCCTTGTTATTGAGTGCGGTTCCTGACCCAACTGGAACCACTACGAGCTTCCCACTAGATAACTACACACCTTTTGGGTATCTGGATAATCCATATCACTCCTTCGTTCTCAATCCCTCTGGCGCAATCCGCTCTGTGCCGCCACTTGGGTATGGGTTCTGGTGTCGCAAACTGCCATGGCCCTATGGTGAAGGAGCTAAAACCCCTATCAATTATCTGTCGTTTCTCCACCTCTCGGTGGCTCAGGGTAAGGTCAGGCTTCACACCGTGGAAGACTTTGTAACTCATGGGGTTGAGCTAAACAGCCAATACCACTCGAAAAATATCATGAGCTACAATTTTGAAGTGGATGGACTGATCTATGATATACGCTACTTTTTAAGCTCTGAGAATACACTGGTGGCAAAGATCAAAGTAGAGAACAGGAAGTTGCGGAAAAAGCGCTTCACCCTCCATGCAACCAATATTTACGGTTATCCTGAGACACGCTGGTGGGGGAGTGATGGAGTGACTGCTGCCAACAATGCTGAAATCGATTTGGGTGTCAGTAAAATCTGGGCCTATGGAGATGTTTTTACTCTGGGGTCCGATGAGCCTGCCTCTGCGTTTAAAGCTACCGCCGATGAAGTAGAGTGGAATAGCTGGATTTCCGACAATGATTTGACGAGCAACGACGGGGCTTCAGTACGCATGCCTGGTCCCCTGTATGCAGTGAAAACTTATGACGTTGAAGTTGGTGGTCGTAAGGATGTCAGCTTCTATTTAGTACTCACTCGAGGGAAGACAGAATCTGCTAATATTACCGTTCACCAAAATGCGTTGAGAAATGCCCAGGATGACCTTGAACAATTCATTCAAAATGATAATTCTTTCTATGCATTAGCACCTGCTCTCACCGGTGATTGGCCGGCAAGCTGGAGGCATGGATGGATTTATGACTGGGAAACGTTGCGGATGAATATCCGTAATCCACTAGGCAATTATAAACACCATTGGGATGCTATGCAGCCATTCACTCCCCGCGTAGTACTGGGAGAAACGGCCATAGACGCCATGTGTATGAGTTATTCTGACATGAGCCTGGCAAAGGATATGCTTCTAGGCGTTTTTGCAGATGCCCTTGCGCCGAACCTGCCTTGCAGTAGGGAGGATGGTAGTGTGAACATGATAGGGGCAGATGGCCTGGAATGTGGCACTGCACCAATTTGGGGGATGCCCTTTTTTGTCATTAATAGCCTCTACACCCGTGATCCAGACCCAGAGTGGTTGGCAGAGCTTTACCCCCATTTAAAAACCTATCTGGATTGGTGGCTGGAAAATCGTACTGATGATGATGG
>JABIFX010000060.1 GCA_018650445.1 Fidelibacterota bacterium | reverse complement strand
ATGATTTCAAAGGCAATCTTGATCTGGCCAAGCTGGCTAAACTTATTGCTGAAGTGGGTCCTGAAAATATTCCCATCGGCATGCTTACCATCACCAATAATTCCGGTGGTGGTCAACCCGTTTCCATGGCCAATATCAGAGCAACTTCTGAGTTACTCCATAAACATGATATTCCCTTCTATATCGATGCCTGTCGTTTTGCTGAGAACGCCTATTTCATTAAAACGCGAGAAGAAGGTTACCAGGACAAAAGCATCTTGGAAATAGCCAACGAAATGTTCTCCTACGCCGATGGTTGTACCATGAGTGCCAAGAAAGATGCACTGGTGAACATGGGTGGATTTTTTGCAACCAATGATGATGACCTGGCCCAGCAAATCACTAATCGCTTAATCTTGATTGAGGGATTTCCCACCTATGGTGGTCTGGCGGGACGTGACCTGGAAGCCATTGCCCGGGGACTTGAAGAGGTCCTGCAGGAAGATTATCTGGCATATAGAATTTCACAGGTGGAGGAATTGGGTGACCGTTTGATTGAAGCGGGTGTCCCCATCCTGAGACCGACTGGTGGCCATGCTGTTTATCTGGATGCAAAAAACTTTTTACCACATATTCCTCAATCTCAGTTTCCCGGTATTGCCTTGACAGTTTCACTTTATACCCATGCGGGCATACGGGCTGTGGAAATTGGCAGTCTTATGTTTGCCCATGATGATCCTGAGTCTGGTGAAACACTCTATCCAGATTTGGAGCTGGTGCGATTAGCCATTCCTCGTCGGGTTTACACCAATAGTCAGATGCAGTATGTAGCTGAGAATATTATTGAGTTGTATGAGAACAGGGAAAATATCAAGGGCTATGAGATTGAATACCAGGCGCAGGTCTTACGTCATTTCACAGCACGCTTAAAACCTTTGCAATAACTATTCTGGTGGGGAGGCAACACCAGACTGGGATTCAAATCCCAGCCTCGGTTGCACATTTTATTTAAGCAATAACAGCTTCCTGCTCTGGAACTGTTTTCCGGCCTGTATTGTGAGTAGATAGAGTCCAGCACTCACCGGTTTACCAGACTGGTTCACACCTTCCCAGACCATTTCGTAATAACCCTGCTCTTGGGAATAGTGACTCCAGGATTGAACTTCTCGACCCGTCACATCCACAATTTTTATCTGAACATCTACATTATCTGCAAGTTCGTAGGAAATGGTTGTCGCTGGGTTAAAGGGATTGGGATAGTTCTTATGCAGGACGAATTTCTCTATCCGTAACTGGATGTCTTCCAGAATATAGAAATTGGACTCATACTCTGATGTATATGGAATATCACTGAGTCGATAGTCATACTTGACGCCTGGTTTGGCCGTTTTGTCATAGTAGATGTAATCAGTTCTGGAAGTTGAGTTACCCTGTCCCTGAAGTGCGGAATCTTTGGTATGATCAGCAATCATCTTCCACTCATCGCTACCACTTTTACGTCGATCAATCCTGAAACCCAGATTCTCGATTTCACTTTCCGTGGCCCATTTCAGAATCATTTGACCCTTATAGGCACCTGCGTTGAAGAAGGAGAGTTCAACTGGCAGGCTCGTGTCTATCAGGCCACTGGTTGTAACAGAGGCGTTGTTAGAAACGACGGTTCGCAAGCGCCAATCCTTTGTCGTAATAGCTTCCCAACCAGTCCCGGGGTCTTTAGAAGATTTATTAGATATGCTTGATGAACTTTGCCGCAAACTAATAATTCCACCAGATGTGTTATTCAGAACTAAATGGAAAGTCTCTGAGGCTAAAATATTTACACCTGCATTTTTTAATGAGACATAATTCCAGGTATTTTTAGCCATATCCGTACAATTCATAGTCACCGTGGTTCCCACCTTGGTGCTGGGAAGTCCACTGACATTGGTCCATATCTCAAATGAAACGGAGCCACTCGTTGGTAGAGTTTGGTTAGGCATAAATAAAGCCCCAGTTAACTCACCTGCCTCACTAGCAGTAAACTTTACTGCTTCCTTTACAGTATTGTCAATATTTGTAAAACTTGAAGTTCCCCAAGCATCATTGGCGTAAATTTTATGATATAACGTGGTACCCCCATCGATGGCGGCTGCCATGGATTCTAATATATTTAATTTACCATATCCCCATTCATCATTGGGCACTGAGCCCGTATAGCTATCACTGTCCGCGTTCCCGGTTATATAGGATTTGACCTGAGCTGCAGTCAGGGAAGTATTGTAATCAAGTAAAAGGGCTGCTGCTCCAGAAATAGTTCCTGCGGCCACGCTAGTGCCCTGTTCTAAATGATATTTATCTGCAATTATTTCGTAGGTAGTACTTGGGGTATAATCTGTCGAGGTTGTGGTAACAACTCCTTGGCCAGGAGTCATAATATCTGGTTTTTGAGTACCACCCTCTCGATTGGGACCATAGCTACTAAAATATGAATGATCATCAGACAGGTCTGTACTCCCGAAATTAACATATCCGGCAGTGCTCTTCCAGCGCCATCTGGCCGTGTACGCGCCAACAGTAATGGCTGAGCTGGCGCTTCCAGGTGATGCAATCGTCGAATTATGATCTCCCCCTGTAATTGTCGCCGACATGGTACTTTGGTACATCTAGGCATGATATGTCATGGTGGAGGAAGAATTGTTGATTAATTGTAATGTCCAATCACCCTCAGCTAATTCTGCGCTCGTATAATCAGCAACTATGAGCTCAGTCATCCTATCTCCATTTCCATGGTCAGAATCAATGATGTTATTCATATCTACTATGCCATCAGTTCCAATATATACAAATCCTCCAGCATCCTGACCAATTGTACGTGTTACAGATGAGCTATTTGGAGACACCAATTTCACAGTAATGTTATCGCTATTATTCCACCATAATTCTAAATAAAAAGCATCGTTTGCAGTTCCAGCAGTGGGTTCGAATGATGGGACATTGACAACAACATTTCCCGTGTCGGTTGCACCGACAGTCCCGGTTACATGAATATCCTCGTTCCCCGCATTACCTCCAGCGACTACTGCAACTCGCCCATTGCCTGATGATGTGAAGTGGTTCACCGTAGTATCGAGGGTGCTCGTACCATCATGGGCATTACTCTGACTCCCCAAACTCAGGTTAACCACGAGCGGTTTCGTCGCCTCGTCAGCAATGTACTCAGCATATTTTAAAGCATCTTTCACGTTTGCATCTTCGAAACTGTCTACACCAGCTCTTACCACGATAATATCAGCGTCAGGTGCCATACCTTTGTATTTTCTACTGGTAAGTGATGCGCCATTTCCAGCAGCTGCACCAGTAACCTCAGTTCCATGACCATTTGAATCTTTTGTGCGTACAAAAGTTGCTGGATCACCATCAATCTCATCCTCGATATTTGTTTGAGTATATTCAACCCCATATGTGAGGCCATCGAAATCTGAGCCGTGGCTTGTATTTGTGGCTGGAGTCTTTTCCGATCCAGTTACAGTCAAGGTTTGATCCCAAATATATAATATTCGACTCTTGGTTGGGTCTGCTGGATCACGGAAATCCAGGTGTGTCCAGTCAATACCTGTATCGATAACCAATACGATGACATCGGTACCATCATAGGCCGTACTATTTAGATAACTATCCTGGACCAAGTCAGCTCCAGATAAACCTACCGCCAGGTCATTAAGGGGATAAAGCACATCTCCCTGGAAGACGTTATTCGCGGCATCTAATTCAGATAACACTAAAAGTTGCTCCGCTGTGACTCGGGCAGTGGAAAATCCAGGATAATCCGAGTTGGTTTTAATACCTGCTGCCTTAACCGCTTCAATATCTGTGCTTCGAATAGTGACAGGATATAAAACTTCCTCCGAAGAACCCTTTACTGTCCGGACTCTTGAAAGCGGAGTGTCGATTATCTGTATACCCTTTGAGCTTTTATCTTCAATAACTCTCTGGAGATCAGGAGAAAGTTTCGCCATGGATGTTCCCGTAAGACTTTTCGAAAAAAGAATTCCCGGAATCATCAGAAGTAACAATGACTTATAAATGGTTTTATGCATGGGATAGTCTCCGCAGTTCAAAGATTTAATTTTTGTTAATTTGAGCTTAACACTATATCTCTAATTTATGTCAAAGGTCATGCCAGTGACAATTATCATCGATAAATGCCTATTTTTACTGCCTCTACTGACACTTCCAATTTAGGTGTGTCAGCTTACTATGTTAAGTAAATATTGCTTAATTCTGAGAAATGTCGGATTATGGAGACAAAATACAACTTCATTAATGAGTCTACTGAAAAGTGGACTAATGACAGAACCATATTTTTCAGTTACTTTCGACTTCCTTTAAAACAAAAAAGATATGTTCATAAACATCTATCTTCTTCTAGTTTTATAGCATGTTTCCCAGAAGCTTTATTTCACTCCTTTTTGTAATTAGTACTCTCAATGCTGCTGATAAACCTCATTGGGTTTTCCTTGAATCCGAATCCACTCCCACACGAGTACAATTGACAAATCGTGCGACTCAGAGACTGTTAACCCGGGGCTCAATGAACACCCCTGGAAATTTCAAAGTTTCTGAATCACATCTGGCGCTCTTAAGGGCTGCTGGTTATCAAATCAGACACACCTCAAGATTCTTAAATGCAGTCAGTGTGGTCATCAAAGACAATGATCAGCTTGCAACACTACATGAGTTTCCCTTTGTTCAGTCCATCTCACCGGTAGCACAATACCCCCGCAAACGTTTTGAAGAAATATCCGGTGAGACAGTGCTAGCACGCGGCTCATCCCTGGGTTATGGTGAATCTGAGGGTCAAAATGAGATGCTGAAGATCCCTCAAATCCATCGTTACGGTTATGATGGGTCAGGTGTCCTCATCGGTGTATTCGATATGGGATTCCTGACTGTGCATCCCGCCTTTGATGGAATGGATATTCAAGCGCAATACGATTTCGTTGATCATGAAGTTGATGCCTCTGGACCAGGAGACTGGCATGGTATCAATGTGCTTAGTGCCATTGGTGGGTATGATCCAGGAGATTTGATTGGGCCAGCCTATCGAGCTACTTTTCTGCTAGCCCGTACCGAGGATGTATCACACGAATCACGTGCTGAGGAGGACAACTGGGTGGCGGCACTGGAGTGGGCTGACTCTCTGGGTGTAGATATAATCACCACATCCCTCAACTATTTCAAACAATTTGATGACCCCAATGAAAACTATCCCCCCTCAGCGCTGGATGGTCAAACCACCATCATTGCACGAGCCGCTAATATTGCAGCAGAGCGGGGTATCTTGGTTGTTAATTCAGCAGGAAATGAGGGTGATGACCCCAGTAGCATATGGCCACCTTCAGATAGCCCTCATGTTTTATCAGTCGGGTGGGTTGATACACAGCAAGAGATTTCCCGCTTTTCCGGACGCGGTCCCACCTATGACGGACGCATCAAACCCAATATCGTTGCACAAGGCAGTCTGGTCTACATGGCTTCCGGCGTAAGTGGTTATATACGACGCAGTGGAACCTCTTATGCAGCCCCACAAATTGCCGGTCTGGCTGCCCTACTCCTCCAGGCTCATCCTCAGCTCTCACCAGATTCAGTCATTGCTATTTTTGAGGAGCATGGGGATCGGTCGTTTGCTCCCAATAACACTTATGGTTGGGGTATCCCTGATATAACAAGTCTTTTTCCAAACCTGAATGGCAGCACCTCGAAGAATTGCCTGATCTATCCAAATCCCGGACAATCAGGTGAGATTCGTATGGTACTCTCCAATGCTGTTTCTGAGCTAGCTGAACTGGCCACTCTTTATGACATTCGTGGAATGGAAATTACTGCTATAACTATTACTCAGGAATCGGAAAGAATTATTAAAATATCCATTCCAGCCGGTCTGGGGCTGACAAGTCAGCTCATGATTCTTTCAGTAAAATCCGGTGATAGGGTTTATGCCGGTAAGTTTGTATATCTAAAATCATAAGCTTTTACTCTCACAAGAAAAGGATCAATCCAGACCCTTTTCTTGTCAGAACTGTCGTGGTGAATACATTTTCAGTTGAAGGTCTTCCTACTTTAAGTCGAAATTATTTTAAGGGAGACCACATGTTCAAAATTTCCAAATCATATATCTTCATAGTCTTGCTGACAGCGCTCATGACAACTTCCATCTATGCCCAGGATTTATCGACAGAGAACAAACCCCTGGAGTCTCCTGGTGTAGGTGATGCCTTCCCCCATTTCCAGTTGACTACAACTGACTACCAATCCATCGATCTATATGACTACTTTCAGAACGAGCCTGTCGTATTGATTTACTATCGCGGCGGTTGGTGACCTTACTGCAATTTACAGTTGGGTCAACTGTTAGAAATAGAACGTGAAATGATTGAGTTAGGTTATCGGATTGTCGCTGTGAGTCCTGATCGTCCAACTGAGCTTTCAAAAACAATCGATGCAAATGAATTGACCTATACACTGCTTTCTGATAGCAGCATGGTGGGTGCCCAAACTCTGGGTATCGCTGAACGTTTCGGAAGCATCAAGGTGGCTGCCTATAAATTGAACAATCAGAATATTGAGACCGCTTCAGGCCAGGATCATCACCTGATCCCGGTTCCCAGTGTATTTATCATTGATAAGAGCGGTATTATCCGTTTTGCCCATACCGATAACAATCACCGCAAACGAATTGATGCAGTTGAAATTTTATCAATGGCTAAAAGACTGGTAAAAGGTTGATAGCATTATAAAATCGTAGCATGTCTTGACAGGGGCTGAAAATGGTTTGATCTCTGCTTTTTTACAACGAATCTGACGAACTCCACGAAGCAAAATATGGTTATTCGTTCCTTTCGTTTACTTCGTTGTGAAAATAGAAAAATGTAATGTGTATGAGCTATCGATATTTTGAGATTTCATCCATAAAAGCCTGCTGAACCTTAAAGCCTAGCGACTGGGCTTTATCCACATGCTCAAGAGCCAATTTGAACTGTCCCACAGTGTAATAAACCACCGCCAGATTATTGTGCGTCCCACTATGATTCGGATCAATAGACAGTGCCTGTTTGTAAGTTTTTATAGCTGCCTTGTATTCGCGTAGATTTTGATACATGGCTCCCAGTCCAATAAAAGCATTCAGATAATCAGGCTTCAAGGAAATCGCCTTCTCAAAATCTACAATCGCTGCTCTATATTTCTCCTTCTGGATCAACATGATAGCCTGATTATAGTAATATCGCGGATCAGTACTTTTGTCTGATTCCGCAGTACGGGGAGGCATCTGAACCGAAACTTTTGGTTGTTCCTTAGGCATGGCCAGATTCTTTAACTCAACCTGGGCTTCTTTTAAATCAGGTCGAATTTTGAGAAGTGTTTCCAGTATTGCGATAGCCTTGTCAATATCTCCAGTCATCTGATAAATCTGGCTAATTCGGTAATAAGCCGGTGCGTACTCCGGATTCAATTGAATCGTTTTCTGATAAGCCATCAAAGCTGAATCCAGTGCACCATCACCAACATGTAAACGACCTAGATTGAAGTGAGACATAGCCAAGCCTGGATCAATCTGAATGGCTTTTTCATAGGATGCACGAGCCAGTTGTTTTTGACCGGTCTGTTCAAAAAGCGTACCGAGGTTATTATGAGCTTGACTGTTTTCAGGATCCAGATCTAAGACTTCTTCATAAGCCATGATAGCTTCTTCATTGCGGTCTGCATTCATACAGAACAAACCTAAATTGAGATTTGCTTCTATGGGATCATCGCCTAGTTCTACGACAAGCTGGCAATACTTGATGGCTTCATTAAAATCACCCAGCTGGGCGTAAGCGTTTGCTAATAAGATGAAGGAGTTTAACCGATTAGGAAGCTCTGGTAGTTTTTCCAGGAGTACATCTATTTGCGTTTGAAGGGCTGTATCCTTAAGTGCCACTTCCTCATAGATTTCGTAAGATTCAACAATATTATTCTGGCTATAATCCAGTAACATCTGTGTGTATTGTGCTTTCTGTTCCTCATTGGCCTCTGAGAGATCTACCATTTCCAGAAAGGGGGCATAAACGGAAAGGACAAAGCGTGCGAAATTAATCTGTCCTTCGACATCCAGGACTTCTCGCATGACATCAATAATCTCATCGCCAAGCGTTCGTCGTGAGGCAAGCGTTTTCTCTACAGTATCTTCAACGAGATGCATGCGTTGGGGTGCCAGAAATTCGAGAGTGGGATAATCATCAGAATGTCCTGGTCCTGATCCAAAAAGTGCCGGGAGATTATCACTCACGATGAGACGGTACAATAAGCGTGGATCTTCCATAATCAAATTGGGAGATTTCTGGAGTAAAGGTAAATTCTTGTTGGCATTCTTAAGAGAGAGCTGCTCAAGACCCTTAAACCCAACCAATAAATAATCATTGCCCCCAATAGTTGATTTCATCAACAGGCTATTGGGAAAGACCTTTGCAAAAGTCCTTCCCACCATGGAAAAAGTCGTCCAATCCATCTGATAGGATGGTAACCACTGAACAAACACCCCATCCCAGTTCAACCTGTTTTTAACCAATTTGAAAAACTCTTCGGTAAATAACGTCGCCAGACCGGCCATCCATGGATTTGACGGTTCTGATGTAATGACATCATATGATTGATCGCTCAATTCGAGATGAGCACGACCGTCTTGAATAATCATATTGGTTTTTGGGTTTGAGAGAACATCACTATTTGATTCGCTAAAGAAACGACTCGCTTCTACTACCTGCTCACTGATTTCAAGAATGTCCAGCCTGTCAAGATCATAATAGAGAGCTTCCCCGGCGGTGACTCCGCTGGCCAGGCCCAGAATCATCATACTCTTAGGTTGTGGGTGAAACAATAAAGGCAGATGAGCCGCCAGCGTTTGAGTTGCCATATCTGACTCGGTTGATGCATCCGCTTTGCCACTGTTATACAGAATATATTGAGTTTTGCCAAAGGGGTCGATGTCTTTCTCCACGGTGGTAAACCCGCCAACACCATCCCCATAAAATACCACCTCCGTTCCACTGGTATTTGGCAGAAATTCCCGAGGCTGTTTAACCAGAATATCCCACCAGCTGGTTCTATCAAACAGGTCAGCAATATTGCTGAATCGGTAGTACTTGCCTGTCGCCAGTTGTTGTCTATCCCAGTTGGGGAATAAAAGTGCCAGGAGCAAACCCAGTACACCCATCCCAACTAAAAGTCTATTTCTTGATTTATCCTTCTCCGGATTAAGCAGGCCAACAACAATGAGCACGGAAATAAGCTGGATGCCTATCACCAGACTCAGGCTGTTTTCTTTTCCAAGCAGGGGGATCAGAATAAAACCAGCAGAAAAGGACCCCAATAATGCTCCAATAGTGTTAATTGCATATGCAAATCCGATCGATTTCCCAAGCTGTTTAATGGAGCTGGTATAGATCTTCCCAACCAGCGGAAATGTGGCCCCCAAGACAATGGTAGGTCCTAGTAACACGAGAAACAGAAGCACGGCTTTGGCAACCGAGAGCATCATGAAATCATCTTTGAAACTATAGATCAGTTTGGCGAAGAAAAGCTGGCTGTTTCCCAGAAATTGACTCACTATGAGAGCCAGGATGGCGGCACTCATCTGCGTAATGATTAATAGTCGAAAGGGATGTTTACTGCGGTCTGCAAGCCAACCAAAAAGCATAGCCCCTAGTGCGAGACCAACAATAAATGTAGTCAGAACAATGGTAAATGAATAGGTCGTGGGTCCTATGATCAAACCCAGCAGTCGTGCCCAGATCACTTCGTAGGCCATGGCAGCAAAACCTGATACGGCGAAAATAATGAGTGCCGCCACCTGATATGAATGGGAATAATGAACACCACTATTTATTTCAGGAGCACTAACGACCTGGTCTTTTTCTGTAGTATCATTCTCACTCAGAGCTGATCGCTTGGCAATCAGGTTTGCCACAAAAAATGAGATACCACCAATCATAAAGTTCATCACAACTGCAAATCTGAGCGTACCACCAACACCCCACAATTTGATCAATAAAAAGCCACTCAGAACAGAACCAAGCGCAGCTCCAATTGTGTTGATGGCATACAGCCGACCAACCCGGGCTCCCAGATGACCAAGATTCGCCACATAAAAGCGGATCAAGATCGGTAATGTGGCACCCATGAGGGTCACGGGAATAATGAACAGGACAAAAGCTCCCAGCAGGATGAAGGTGTTGAATAATAATAAGTGACCCGAAGCTTGATTGTAGATGGAGCTAAAAAGAGGCTGACTCGCACTAATTATGCCTGGAAGGATAAAGGCGTAAAGCCCAATACCAATTTCCAGAAGACCATATAATTGAAGTAGTTGGGAAGATTTTTGAATCCGATCAATATATCTTCCGGCCAGGTAGCTCCCCAATCCAAGCCCACCCATAAAGACGGTAAGCACAATGCTTATGGCAAATGGAGCAGCTCCAATCACCTTGACAATCATCCTGGACCAGATCACCTCGTATAACAAACCAGTCATTCCGGAGCATAAAAAAAGTGTTAAAATAATGAGACTGATAAATTTTATATTATAGCTTGATGTCGACTCAGTTTGCTCTATATCAGTCATTGGGTTTCTCAATTATTGTTGATTAAATGTCACTTTTGTTGCTAAATAAGATAGGCCAAATAGGATAGGATACATCGGGTAATCTTATTTACTCTATGCAAATTGGTGTTTCATTTAGAGCATGGGTTGTCTGTGGCTGTATCATCGTTAACTCAAATTGCACTTGGCCGGTGAGACCTTATCTTGTTTCAACTCTTGAAAATGGTAAACTGGCACTATCCATGCTTTAATTGATACAATATGTCTAACACTCCTGGTTGAGTTTGGTAATAAAATAATTGGTGAAGATGAAACGAGCTGAAGCATTAAAAAATTACGATACAACCCGCCAAACCATCGGTTATGTCGAACGCCATAAGGCCAATACCAAAGATTATAAAAGGATTGGCTTCAAATCAGGCCTGGAAGTCCATCAGCAATTAAAAACTGTAAGCAAGCTGTTTTGCCGCTGCCCGGCTGGTATCTATCATGGCAATGATGACTTTGATGCAGAAGTTATCCGCCACATGCGCCCCACCCTGAGTGAGTTGGGTGAATATGATGGTACTGCTCTCATGGAATTCAAAACTCGCAAGAACATTACTTATCGTCTTAATAATAGAAGTGCCTGCACCTACGAAGTTGATGATACACCGCCCTTCCACATTGATCCTGAAGCTCTGAAAATTGCCATAGAAATATCACTCCTCTCCAAGCTGAATATTGTGGGCGAAGTGCACATCACCCGTAAACAATATCTGGATGGTAGTATTCCCACTGGTTTTCAACGGACTGCTATTCTGGGTGTTGAGGGTGAGATTCAGTTAACCAACAAAAAAGTTCGTCTCATTCAATTAAGCATTGAAGAAGATTCTTGCCGTGAAATATCTGATATCGGCCATGAGAGAATTTACAAAACCGATCGTCTTGGTATGCCGCTCATCGAAACCGTAACTCACCCAGAGATGACCACCCCTGATGAACTGGCAGAAGCAGCAGAATACATACGTTTTTTGAATCGCAGTACTGGCAAGGTGCGTACAGGCATAGGTGCAGGTCGTGAAGATGTCAACGTAAGCTGTGCCGGTGGTAGCCGCGTAGAGATAAAGGGTGTAGCACATAATAAATGGATCCCTGAACTCTCTCACAATGAAGCTTTCCGCCAGTGGGCACTTCTGAATATTAAGCAATTAATCAATGACCGTGGCATAAAACTCAATAAATGGCAGATGAGCCACAAAGAGATCGATTTTTCCATGCCAGAGCTGTTGGCACCTGCTTTAAGAGAGAAACTCAATCAAAGATTAAAAATCGTCGCTATAAATCTCCCGAAATTCCAGGGTATTCTCTCTCACTTCATGCAGCCCGGGCATAATTTTGCCCATGAAATCAGTCATCGCCTGAAAGTGATTGCCTGTATTGAACGACCCAACATGACTCATTCTGAAAGCTTTGAACCCCTCCTGAGTGTGGCAGAGCTGGGCAAGATATCCAAATGGCTCAATGCGAAAAAACACGACGCCCAGATTATTCTATGGGGACCCGCCGAGGACATCCCAACAGCACTGGAAACAGTGGAGGAAAGAATCAGAATGGCTTTTGAAGGTGTCCCTGAAGAAACACGGAAATCCCTGCCTGATGGCACTACCATTTTCGAAAGGGTCCTTCCCGGTAGTGACCGCATGTATCCTGATACTGATTCCGCACCCATTCCGCTAACAGTTGAGTTTATTGAGAGCCTTGGGAAGGATTTACCGCTGGATATTGCAGATCGCTATGCTCAGCTGAAAAAGTGGAGTGTTCCTGAGGATACCTGGAAATATCTCTTGAGTAAAAACATGATTCCATTGGTTGAAAAGATTTGTGATGACTACGGCTATGATCACAAGTTTATCGGGTCTTTTATAGGTCACACATTCAAAAACATTGAAGGGAAATGTGAGCTGCACAAAAACTTCTTCTACAATAAAATCTATGAGCTATTTCGCTATATCAAGGAGAAGAAACTGGAGCCGGGAATCGCCAGATATATGATGCCAGTCATCTATGAATTTCCGGACATGCAATTCAGCTCCGTGCTCACCAGCATCCATTTCAAGCAACGCAGCATGACTGAAATCATAGCTCCCATAGATTTCCTCTACGAAAAATATCAGAAGGATACGCCAGCATCGGAGGGCAGTGATGATATTAACTGGCTCATGGGACAAGTACACTATCAGGCAATTGGTAACATGGATTTAGCTGACTTGAGACAAAAGATCGAGGCAATCTTAAATGATAAACAGTCTAACCGCAAAGGGCGCTGAGCACGCCAGGAATGCTTTGTATGAAAACGATAGACAATTGATGCTGGGCTATCAAAACCTTTTCACTATCGAATTCGAGAGAGAATTGATTCTATGAGTGATGATATTTTTCAAGGCTACAAGGGTGATGCTCTAGCTACACTGAAGAAATTCAGCGTGCGGGTCTGGGGTCAGGCTGAGATCCATACCACCCGGGGAACATTTGAGGGCACAGTCCTCCCCCGTTCTGAAAATGATGATGATCAGCATATCGTCTTGAAGATTCCAACGGGTTATAATATCGGTATCGATATCGTAACCATTAAAAAGATGGTTGAAACTGGCTATCAAAAAGCCAATTACAAAATCCCTGAAAAAGCCTTCCCCTATTCCGATGATAAACCCAATGTGAAACTATTTGGGACCGGCGGAACCATTGCTTCGCGCCTGGATTACCGAACCGGTGCCGTAATCCCAGCCTTCTCTCCGGGTGAATTGTATGGTGCCGTCCCTGAACTGGCTGATATTTGTAACATCGACACTGAAAAGCTGTTCGCGGTATTCAGTGAAAATATGGGACCTGATCAATACAAGATTCTGGCAGAAAGTATTGGCAAAGAGATAGCCAATGGGACTGATGGGATAGTAATTGGACACGGAACCGATACCCTTCACCATACCGCTGCGGCTCTCTCCTTTATGGTACAAGATTCTCCCATTCCCATTATTCTAGTAGGTTCACAGCGTTCATCTGATCGACCCTCTTCAGATGCAGCTCTGAATCTGATCCACGCCTCATATGCTGCCGGTCATGGAGATATTGCTGAAACCCTGGTGTGTATGTTTGGACCTACCTCTGATGAGTATGGTTTTCTTCATCGAGGAACCCGCGTCAGGAAAATGCATAGCTCATATCGCTCAACCTTCCGCACAATTGGTGATACACCGGCTGCAACTGTGACCCGGGAAGGTCTCAAAATCATCAAAACGGAGTATAAGCATCGT
>JABIFX010000169.1 GCA_018650445.1 Fidelibacterota bacterium | reverse complement strand
GAAACAGCCCTGGCTATACTGAAGAAAAAGAAAAACCTACGGCTTCTACAGCTGGCCGACATTATAAATCCAGCGACACCTGAACCATATTTTTATAAGAAAGTTGATGGAGGATTATTAATTCAGGAAGCTGATCATCATATTATGGATGATGAGAATTATAAGGTTGTGACTGAGAAACAACCTACTGAGCAGGAGTGGGCAGATCTGAAACTGGCCTGGAAAGTTGTCAAGCATGCTAAATCCAATGCTATCGTGGTGGTAAAAGATGGTGCCACACAAGGTGTTGGTGCAGGTCAGACCAGTCGCATATGGGCAGTGGATAATGCATTGGACCGCAGTAAGAGCTCCACAGAAGGATCTTCCCTGGCATCTGATGCTTTTTTCCCCTTCTCTGATTCCGTTGAAAAGGCAAACACTGCTGGAGTAACTGCCATCATTCAACCAGGTGGTTCAGTCAGAGACGAGGATTCCATCGCTGCCTGCGACAAATATGGAATTTCAATGGTCCTGACTGGGATGAGACATTTCAAGCATTAAGGAATTTGAAGTTTGTAAGAAAGCGGACACTTTAGGTTACAAAAATTATTGGATTCCGCTGTACATATTTGATATTGTCAAGAATGTAAAAAGACATTCAGATGACACTATTAAATTTAAGGGAGAAAATTTGTGAAAAAGTTAACCGGTGTATTAATAATCGCCATGTTTGTACTCGTAAGTTGTGCACACAAAGAGGCATTACACACTATGGATGCAACTTCTGATGCAAAAGAAGCTCATGTTTGTACAGAAGCCTGTGACCATTCAGATCATAAAGCAATGGCCAAAGAGCATGTTTGTACCGAAGCCTGTGACCATTCAGACCATAAAGCTATGGCCAAAGACCATGTCTGCACAGATGCCTGTGATCATTCGGCTGATGCCATGGTGAAAGAACATGACTGCTCAGATGAATGTAAAGCTGAGTGTAAAGCAGCCCATATGGCAAAACATGGTGAAGATCATGTTTGTACCGAAGCTTGTACTGCAGAGTGCAAAGCTATGGGTGAACCTGTTGGTGATGCAGAATGTCAAAAGGTTGAAGAGGATAAAGATTAATTTTGTAAATCTTTAATCCATTTCAAGTGAATTTTAAAGAATGGGGAGGGCAATTTGTCCTCCCCATTCTTTTTTTATAGCTCATACTAAAAAGATTATATTGAGCTGGATTTAAATCTGAAATATCATATAAATGGGGAATCCAGAAATGAAGGTTTTGGTTGTTGGAGGTGGGGGTCGGGAACACACACTGGTATGGAAAATAGCGCAGAGCTCACGGGTCTCAAAAGTGTATTGTGCTCCAGGGAATGCAGGAACTGCTGACATTGCAACCAACCTTCCAGTATCAGACAATGATATCCCGGCTCTGCTGGGCTTTGCCAGGGACAATAATATTGGTCTGACCGTCGTCGGTCCTGAAGTTCCTCTGGTTGCCGGAATTGTAGATGAATTTGAAGCAGCTGGCTTGCGAATATTCGGTCCCAATGCCAGAGCAGCAATCCTGGAGGGCAGCAAAGTCTTCACCAAAGAACTGCTCTACAAATATGATATACCAACAGCAGAGTACCACCGGTTCACTGATGCCTCAAAAGCTGTAGAATATTTGGAATCCAATACAACCTATCCCATCGTGATAAAAGCTGATGGTCTCGCAGCTGGAAAAGGTGTTCTCATATCCCTTTCCAGGGAGGAAGCCCAGCAGGGCGTACGGGAGATGATGGAGGAGAAGGTCTTTGGAATGGCAGGAGATGAAATCATTATCGAAGAATTCATGACTGGTCCTGAGCTTTCAATGCTTTGCTTTGTTGATTCAAATTCGGTAGTACCTATGGTATCTGCAAAGGATTACAAGCGGATTGGAGAAGATGATACTGGTCTGAACACCGGAGGTATGGGAGCCATTTCACCCAACCCACTCTATGATGATGAGCTAGAAGCTCACTGTCTTGAAAACATTATCGAACCTACCCTCAGAGGTATGCGAAAAGAGGGGAGACCCTTTAAGGGGATTTTGTATTGTGGCATCATGCTCACGGAAGCTGGTCCAAAGGTCCTGGAATATAATGTCCGCTTCGGCGATCCTGAAACTCAGGTGATATTGCCTCGGCTTGAAACTGATCTCCTGGACATTTTTGAAGCTGTCATCGATGATAAGCTCTCTGATTTGCAGGTGAAGTGGGACCAAACTGCAGCAGCAACCGTTGTTCTAGCCTCACAGGGCTATCCTGAAGCCTATCCCAAGGGTTTAGTGATATCTGGACTGGATCAAGTAAACGCCTCTGTAGTATTCCATGCTGGGACCGCAGAAAAAGAGGGAGAGATTGTAACTTCTGGAGGTAGAGTCCTCACCATTACAACCAGAGCAGCTACTGTGGCCAGTGCACTCACTACTTCTTATCAAAACGCTGATTTGATTCACTTTGAGGGGAAAACAATTCGCATGGATATTGGGAGCTGAAATGATCAAGCATATTGTGGCCTGGGATATTATAGACACCGACAAACAGCATAATGTTAAAAAGTTGAAATCATTATTAGAGGAACTGCCAGATTTAATTCCTGAGATAGTATCGTATGAAGTTGGGATCAATATCAAGGATTCAGAAAATGCCAAAGATATGATTCTATTATCCTCTTTTCAGGATGAAGCTGGACTTCAAACGTATGCTGAACATCCCGAACATCAACGAGTTGTTCTGGAACTCCGCAAAGTTTCCAGAAAGACCATGGTAGTGGACTTTAAAGTATAATAAAAAAAGGTTCCAACCTGTATGGCTCACAGCATTCGCTGAAAACAGGTTCAAGGATCAGGCAATAAGCTTTTTCACCTCAGCCAGAGCCTTATCACAGATCTCACCTGTCAATCCTTTGACATAGGTCTCAATGGTCTCAGCCTCTATCCCGGCTTCCGTCATCATCTCAACCATCTCAGCATAACTCATTCTTTTGCCACGAGTTTGCTTCTTCAAATGATCATAACCATCTGAGGCGCCTCTATCACGTTCAACAAGCTGGACAAGTTCAGAGAAAAATTGACCATTATTGGCCAGTTCTTCATCCATCTTGGCATCGTTGATAAGAATATCACCAGTTCCCCGTTGAGCGTAGATCACAGCTAATACTATATGCCCAAAGGCGGTTCCAATGTTGCGTTTGACAGTAGAATCTGTGAGATCTCGTTGGAGCCTGGTTTTCATGAACTTCTGGCTGAAAAAGGTGAGCAAACTCTCGGCGAGCTGAGCATTACCTTCAGAATTTTCAAATTTAATCGGATTTATTTTATGCGGCATGGTTGAGGACCCGATGGATGATGCATCAGCTTTCTGGTACAAATACGCCAACATAAAATAGGTCCATATGTTCTGATCATAATCGATAAGGAGACCACTCAGTCGTTTCACTGAATCAAGCAGTGTCGCATAGGTATCCCCGGGCATGATCTGTAGACTGAAAAGAGTATGTTCCAGACCAAGTTCTTCCACTACTTCGCGAGTTAATTCAAACCAATCCACATCTGGATAAGTACCCACAAATGCATTCAAGTTTCCAGTGGCTCCAAGAATTTTACCCTGGATGTTCATGTCCTTTAGTTCAGAGTACATTTTAGCAAATCTAAGGCTGTAGAGTGCCAGTTCTTTGCCCATAGTTGTTGGGGTTGCAACTTCACCGTGGGTGCGACCTATCATACGTCTGTCACGATTGTCACTGGCAATCTCAGATAGCTCCTTTATGAGACCTTTCAGGTGCTTGAGTAGAATATCTCTGGCAGCCACCATCATAAGACCATGTGATAGATTGTTCACATCTTCAGAGGTGAGGCCAAAATGGACGTAGGGTCTCACTTTTTCAGGTAATTGACCCTTGATAAATTCTATAACTGCAGCCACATCATGTTTTGTACGACGTTCTATATCCTTGACAGCCTTCAAATCATCGGTGTCAATGTCTGTGTAAATGGACATATAGCTATCCTTCCACCAATCCGCGCGATCAGTGGCTTTTAGAAAAGCTTTCAAATAGACCATTTCAACATGGATTCGTTCATGGATCAAACGGCTTTCAGAAAATGCGTCCTGAACTTCTTGAAGATCACTGGCATAGCGACCATCAAGGGGAGATAGATTGAAAAGTGTTTCAGAAGACAATGGTTTCATTCCTTTCTGGTCCGTGTGAGAGAATGGTAATCGGTATTTCGACAAAATCTTCGATGAATTTGATATAGCTCTGGATGCTCTCAGGAAGATCTGCTTTTGATTTCCCCTTCAATTTTGCCCATTCTTCCTTACTGAGATCTGCAATATACGGAATATCAGTATATATGGGTTCAACCAGTTCCAGAGTAGGAGCATCTGCTGGGAAGTAGTCGATTTCTTTCCCCTTTATTTTATACCCAGTACAGGCTTTTACTCCATTTACCAGCGCAAGGGTATCAATCTTTGTCATTGCCAGCTCTTGAATACCTGATATGCGAATGGCGTATCGCAAAGCATAGAGATCAAGATGTCCAACCCGTCGGGGTCGACCAGTAGTTGCACCGTACTCATGACCTGCTTCTCTCAGGTTAGTGGCTGCATCTCCATCCAACTCGGTAGGAAAGGGACCCTCGCCAACACGCGTGGTATAGGCTTTTGTGATCCCCAGAATTCTGATAGGCACACCAGGAATAGCTCCACCACCGACAAAGGCGGCTGCAGCAAGTGTCGAACTGGAAGTGACAAAGGGGTAGGTGCCATAGTTTAAATCAAGCAGGGTTCCCTGAGCACCTTCAAATAGAACCTGCATTTCAGAGTTGCTGGCAGACCGTACCAGGTCTTCTGTATCAGAAACAAACTCCTTAAAGTCTGAACCGTAGGATGCGTATTCGTGTGATACACTTTCACAATAATCTTTGAACTCGGACTCAGAGAATATCCCATCAGTGATGAGAATATCTCTAACATCTCTAAGCGAATTTTTGATGCGATCAATGGCATCATCAGCGATAATATCCAATATTCTTAAATTGATTCGGGAAGCTTTTTGAGAATAGGTTGGACCGATACCACGACCTGTGGTGCCAATTTTCCCACCTTCTTTTGCATCAATCAACTGATGGTGAGGAAAAATCACATGGGCTCTGGCGCTGATTTTCAGTTTGGGAGCATGACCACTTTCAGTGAAAGATTTGATTTCTTCCAGGAGATCCTTGGGGTTGATAACCACACCGGTTCCCAGTATACACTGTTTGTTGTGAAGCATCCCTGAGGGCATGTAGTGAAATTTATAAGTTTCACCGGCATGCATAACTGTGTGGCCTGCATTCCCGCCACCATTGAATCGAACAACAAGATCACTCTGCTCAGCCAGTACATCGACTAGCTTACCTTTACCTTCATCACCCCACTGAGCACCAACTACGATGGTGTTTTTCATGCTTTCTCCTGTTGATTCAATTGATATAGAGAAGTTCTCAATTAATTAGAAATCGGCTCCGTAGTTGGGAGCCTCTTTGGTTACCTGGACATCATGGGGATGGCTTTCTTTTAAACCTGCCCCGCTAATTTTTACGAATTGAGCGTTTTTACGTAATTCATCAATATTGGCTGTGCCACAATATCCCATTCCTGCTCTCAATCCACCAACAAGTTGATAAACAACATCCTTGATGGCACCTCGGTAAGGAACTCGACCCTCAATACCTTCTGGTACCAGCTTCTGGGTTGTTTCCTGGAAATAGCGATCGGCTGAACCTGCATTCATAGCTGAAATGGATCCCATGCCACGATAGACTTTATATGCTCGTCCCTGGAAAAATTCTTTGTGCCCCGGGCTTTCATCTGTACCAGCCAAAAGTCCACCAATCATGATGGTGGAAGCTCCTGCGGCAATAGCCTTGGGTAGATCACCTGAAAATTTGACACCACCATCACCAATAATAGGCACTCCATGTTTGTCAGCTTCTTCTGCGCAGTTGGCAATGGCACTGATTTGAGGCATACCTACACCTGCAACAATGCGGGTAGTGCAGATGGACCCTGGTCCAATTCCAACCTTGACGGCATCAGCTCCTGCATCGATAAGGGCCTTGGTCGCTTCAGCAGTAGCAACATTTCCGGCAATAATCTGAATATCAGGATATTGGGATTTAATCTTTTCTACAATCGTTGTCACATTCTTTGAATGACCGTGGGCCGTATCTACCACAATGACATCTACCCCGGTATGCATGAGCTGATCAACACGATCGAGGGACTCAATTCTGGCCCCTACGGCTGCACCTACCAATAAGCGACCATTCGCATCCGTGGCGGAGTGAGGGTACTCAACAGCTTTCTCAATATCTTTTATTGTGATTAAACCCTTGAGCTCATTGTTTGTGCCCACGAGGGGTAGTTTTTCAATTTTATACTGCTTCATGAGTGCAGCAGCTTGTTCAAGCGTAGTGGATTCATCTCCTTTGATCAAATCATCCTTGGTCATAGCATCAGCAATCAGGCGTGTGAAATCTTCTTCAAAACGAATATCCCGATTGGTTATAATTCCTAGCAAGATGCCATCAACCACGACGGGTACTCCAGAAATATGATAACGTGCCATGAGGTCTGCAGCATCACCCACGGTATGATTTGGCGTGAGGGAGAAGGGATCAGTAATAACACCATGCTGAGAACGCTTGACTTTGTCCACTTCTAATGCTTGCTGCTCAGGAGTCAGATTTTTATGAATAATGCCAATCCCGCCAACTCGGGCCATGGCAATAGCCATACGAGATTCAGTGACTGTGTCCATGGAAGCAGACATCAGGGGAATATTGAGTCGAATGCTTCTGGTAAGCTGGGTGGAAACATCAACATCATTTGGCAATACATCGGATTTCGCAGGAACCAACAACACATCATCAAAAGTTATTGCATCCCAGGTTTTGTATTTTCGCATGGTGAACCTCTTAAAATATTAAATGCATAAAGTGTTGATCAATAAGGGTAATTCCATCAAACCGCAGGTTCAGAATGGTAGGCAGTAAGCTTTTAGGGAAGAATCGGCAGATTGGATGGTGAGCATTCATCTTGCAACGCAAAGTAAACGAGAGCACCCCTCAAGCAAAAGGAAACGATGGATCAATTAAGATTATTATGAGCCTGAAATTGGAATCACAATAAATCACCCTACATTCTCCCATGCTGCAAAACCTGAAGCCCTTATCTCTATATATCCATGTGCCCTTTTGTAAGGCAAAATGTACCTATTGTGATTTCTATTCTATTGTGGGACGGGAAAGTTCTATTCCAGCCTATTTAAGGAGTATTCTAAAAGAGATAGAGCAGAAAACACGTGAGCTGGACTTATCCAGGTACTACCTGGATACGATTTTTTTCGGCGGCGGAACCCCAAATCTGCTCGAGCCAAAGCATCTCGGCCAACTGCTGGAAACGCTCCTTGACCTTGCTCAAGCAGGGGAGAACATGGAGATTGGGATGGAAATCAATCCTGGGGAAGCCAGTCTGGAAAATCTAAAAGCGTACAAAGCCCTGGGCATCAACAGAGTCAGCATCGGCATGCAGAGCTTTCAACCTCACCTGCTTACCTTTATGAGCCGCATTCACTCCGCAGAGAAGAGTCTTTCAACTTATGACAATGTTCGCAGAGCGGGATTCCAAAATGTGAGTGGAGATTTGATTTTTGCCGTACCTGGCCAAACCCGGGATGAATGGGTTGGCGATTTGGAGCGACTTGTCGACATGCAGCCCGAACATATATCCACATATTCACTGACTGTGGAAGAAGGTACTGCCCTCCACAGATGGGTGAAGGCCGGACATATCAAGATGCTGGAGGAGAGTGTCGATAATGGGATGTATGACTGGGGTCGAGATTTCCTGGAAAAATCAGGCTATCCCAGCTATGAAGTTTCCAATCATGCCAGACCAGGCTTTGAATGCCGTCATAATCTGAATTATTGGACAGGTATAGATTATCTGGGTTTTGGACCAGCCGCTCATTCCTATTTCGGGGGACGTAGATCCTGGAATATTCAAAACCTTGATGCTTACATGTCTGATATTATGAGTTCAGGTACAGGGGAAGCCGATTCAGAAATGATATCTCAATCTATGGCCCGCAATGAGATGATTCTCACTCGATTAAGACTCACTCAGGGCTTGAATTTGGAGGAATTCTCAATGATCTACCATGAGGATTTGCTCCAGACAAAAAATGATATACTCAAAAAGTGGGCTGACAAGCTCGTCATCTCTGATGGTCATTTGAAGATTATTCATGGGGGCTGGGCTTTAACTGATGAGATCAGCTCCGATTTAATGTCCCTGACTCACTAGAAATTTCTATTAATCCAGATTTATAGTGATGGATTGTTCCTGGTGAACCAGGACAGTTCCAGGATGCGCCCCTTTGGGTTTGCTGAGGTGTTTGCGTTGACAATATTGGACCACTACAACACCTGAATGTTTGGCCTGGGAATTCCGGGCAGCATGTTCAGCAGCAGCGATAATGTCAATGTGTTGTGGAGCCTGGCTCCCAGTTCGAAGGATAACATGAGATCCCCTGACCTTACGAGCATGGAACCACCAGTCATTCTTATTTGCAACTTTAAAGGTGAGTGCGTCATTATCCTGTGAACTGCGACCGACAAGAATGTCAAACCCACCAGGAGATTGATATTTTTTATAGGGTTTACGGTCAACTTGCTGCTTACCAGCGCGATCTAAGGATTCGCCATGCTCCTGCAGGAAATTCAGCACCTGTTTATCCTCAGGATTATCTAAAAGTTGTTCAAGCGCTTGAATATCCCCGTGAACAGTAACGAGTACATCTTCCAGGTGATCCAGTTTCCCCTGATATTTGCGGATTTTTTTTGCGGTTGATTCTATGGCCTGATTAAGAGGAACATCATCCTCAACCTGGATGGTTAGGTCTTGTTCTGTTGCTGAGAGTTCAGCCGGGATGGTGAGCAGGCCATCCGTGCTACTCATCCCCATAGCAAGTCCGATTTGAAGTGCCTGGAGTTTTTGCTTTAAATCAGGCCATGTCCTGGCTTCAACTAATTCTGATTCGATTTTCCCCGCTTTGCTCTTCCAGCGTTTCAATACAGTTCGTGCTGTTTTCCGGAGAGAGGCAGCGGTGGTCTCTTTTGGTCTATTGGCATGTTTTAAAACATCAATGGTAAATTCACTTATATTCATTTCTGATGTATTCTCAGCAGGTGCAAAAATGATTGAATTATTTTCCCAGTCCGCTGATAGACCATTTTTTGCAGCCATTAGTTGAGAGTGTGTAATACCTGTCCCGGGGATTGATGTGGGAAGCTTGTCCATAGGGGCCAACCAACTATCACTGATAGGAGGGAGTTCATCCTGTTTTAGAAAGCTATCCTGGAGTGATCCCGCAGAGAGGTAGTAAACATTATTTGCTCCTGGATAGAACCCCAAAATGAGCTGATCGCTGTGGCTAAAGTCAATCCTCAATAACCGATCTTTAGCGTGGATGCTGATATTGCGAACTTTTGATTCAGAAGAGATCTTGCGTAGGACCTCAACTCTTTTTCTGGGAAGGGAAGAGGAATGTGAAGATGTGATAGTGACTTGATTACCCTTTTTTTCCCACGAGAGTAAGAAAACATTATCTGTATCCAGAAACTGAATATCTAGACGACCTTTTCTATAGGTATACGTAAGACCCAACTCACGACCCCTGAGTTGTTTATTCAGATGTTGCATCCAAAGCCATAAAGCAGGCCATGATCTTATGAACTTTTGTGGTTCCACGCTGGTAACCTAAGTGATTTCTGAGATATGGGAACGATTTTCCCTCCCAACCCGCGAGAATATCCATCTCAAACTCTCACTCCAGCTCCATGAATTCAGTCTCGCTTGAATGCATAACTTGAATATCTTGGAACGTTCAATAATTAATCTGTGCAGGATTCAAAAGAAGCGAGACCCCTATGAAGTCAAATCATACTTTTGCTGATGGAAATACAGCATCCATACTGGACAACCTGAATACGGCAGTATTTCGTACCAATCTGGAAGGGTCAGCATCAATTATTGATGTGAATCCAGCCTTCATCAAGATGTTTGGCTACAAAGACAAAACAGAGATTGAATCTATCTCTCTCGTTGAATTCTATTTAAATCCAGCGGATAGAATTGAGATGTGGAATGAACTCAAGTCTAGTGGAAACATCCGAAATAGAGAATTGATTTTTAAAAGGAAAGATGGCTCGGTCTTCACCGGAAGGGTCTCGTCTGTGCTGGTCAAAGATTCTGAGGGAAAGAGTCTCTTTATTGATGGCGTTGTTGATGATATTTCGGAACTCAAAACCAAGGAAATGGAATTGCTGGCAGAGCAGAGGGTGTTCTTTAGTGGACCTGTTGTTCTAATCCAATGGCCAGTGAGTGAAGATGAAGCTTTGATCAATATTTCGGAAAATATTGTAGACCTGCTAGGGTATGAGGCTTCAGAATTTTTGGAAGGCCAAATTCTCTATCCTGATCTAGTCCACGAGGAGGATAAAGCAGAATTGCAGAACCATATCAGATCAATACTGGCTGGTGGTTCTGATATTATGATGGTTCATCCCTATCGATTGAGACAAAAAACTGGAGAATATATATGGGTTCAGGACTATGCCTATGTTCAGCGAGATTCAGCAGACGGGGCTGTTGGAATTCTGGGATACATTTTTGATGTAACTGCCTTGCAGGTTTCTCAACGCGAATCTATTGAAAAGGAGCAACGTCTCAGAGATCTGGTGGAAAATTCCCCGACTGGAATATTAAGAATCGATGGTGAAGGTAATATCGTTGAGGTGAATCAAAGAATGGTGGATATGCTGGGTTCTTCTTCGAAGGAGGCCACTCAGAGCTTTAATGTATTCAACTTTCAAGCACTCGTTGATGCTGGTATTTCCGGGAAATTTCAGGAAGTCATTTCAGAGAACAAAATCATTTCATTTGCCGGGCAGTATGATTCGAACTTGGGCAAAAAACTGCATTTCAAGCTCATCATTTCACCGGTTCTAGATGCGAAGGGGCAGATAATCGGTGCTCAGGCAAACATGGAAGATGTGACGAGTACTTATCTAGCTGAAGCAGACAAGCTAAAGTTGCAAAATGATCAATTAGAAGAGCGTAACATTTTCATGGCGGGTCCCATCATGATTATCAAATGGGCTTACTCTGCTGATGACCCAGTATTGTCAGTGAGTGAGAACGTTAAAAAAATTCTCGGCTATACCGTGGAAGAATTCATGAGTGGAAACATTGTGCCAGCTAAAATTATTCACCCCGATGACATCGATGCCGTTCGAGAAGCATCACAGGTAGCAGTTGCCAATGGGAAGACCGCTTTTGAGGTTGCTCCCTATCGACTTCAAAAGAAGGATGGAAGCTATATTTGGGTGAGCGACTATAGCACCGTAAATCGAGATGCTCATGGAAACCCGGTGGATTTCTCCGGGATCATCTGGGATATCTCAACTGTCATTGAAGCAGAGTTGGAGCTGAAGGTCCTCCTCCGTGAAGTCCACCATCGGGTCAAGAACAACATGCAGGTTATCATCAGCCTTCTCAATATTCAGGCTGACTATGTAAACAATGATCAATTGTCTGAAATTTTTGGTGAGACGCAAAATAGAATAAGAAGCATGGCTTTGATTCATGATAAACTCTTCAGGTCGAAACGAATGTCTGCTGTGGATTTTGGGAACTATATCAATTCAATGATTCTTGAACTTAACAATTTCTATGAGATCGATTCCCAACGCATTCATATTCATCAAAACATTGAGGAAATCAGATTGGATATTAGCAAAGCCATCCCCTGTGGGTTAATAGTCAATGAACTGGTCACTAATTCTATAAAATATGCATTCCCAGATAAACGGGAAGGTGATATTTGGATTACTGCAGACCCAATTGATCATGGCAAAGCAAAAATTGAGATTAAGGATAATGGCGTTGGGTTGAAGGAGGACCTGGTATTCGAAGAAACCCACACCATGGGCTTGCGCATCGTAAGGATACTAACTGAGCAGTTAGGTGCAACGATCGAACTTGATAGGAAGAAGGGTACTTCCTTTACCCTCACCTTTGATCTCAATGATAATACCTAGCCAAAATAACCTATGATAAAAGTCCTCTTTTTCGCTGATTCCCATCTTGGTTTTGATTTCCCCATTCGGCCTAGAATAAATCGAAGGAGGAGGGGCTGGGATTTCTTCAATAACTACCAATACATATTAGATACAGCGATAGAGGAGGAAGTGGACGCCCTGGTTCATGGTGGGGATGTTTTCTTTCGTTCAAAAATTCCTGCACAAGTTATTCAAAAAGCATATGAACCTTTGCTTCCAGTCTTGGAGCGGGGCGTTCATATGTTCTTTGTGCCCGGCAACCACGAACGATCCAGATTGCCAGTCTCACCCATTTTTCATCATAAGAATTTTCATCTTTTTGACCGTCCCCGGTCCTTTTCAATTGAAATGAATGGTTTGGAGGTGATCTGGGGTGGCTTTCCTAGTATTCGGCATGAGGTTCAAAAAGACTTTCCCGATAAATTAGTCCAGGTTGGTTATGACAGCGAATCGGAAGCTCTCAAGGTTTTATGCATGCATCAGTCCATAGAGCACGCTGTGGTGGGAGTCCAGAACTATACCTTCCGCAGAGGACCCGATGTGGTGGGACTGGATCAATTCCCAGATTATCTCGATCTGGTGCTGAGTGGGCATATTCATCGACAGCAAGTATTGAGAAGTAGGGCAGGAACGCCTCTTATTTATTCAGGTTCTATCGAGCGAACTTCCTTTGCTGAGCGACTGGAGACGAAAGGTTTCTTCATTTTGAACCTATCCAAAGATGATATTAATTGGGAATTTCGTCAGTTGCCTACTCGTTCTATGCATGAATGGACGCTTCCATCCCATGTGTTGGATAAGCAAAATCTCATTAGTGCTATCCAAAATCAGGCAGGAAATATAACGTCTGATGCAATATTTCGAATTCGAACCGGAGTTGAAAAGCAACTCGAAATTCTCAAAATTGCTGATCTGCGAAATGAGTTGCCTAAGAGCATGAATGTAGAGCTCCTTCCTCCAGTTGGTAAAACCCGCTACACCTGGTCAGCGTATTCGGATTAGTATGGAGATTGCCCCTCAATTACATCAGGATCAGAAGGATTTACCCAAAACCTCAGGGGTTTACCTGTTTTTGGATGCGCGAGAATACCCGCTATACATTGGAAAATCAGTAAATCTAAGAACCAGGGTGGCTTCCTATTTGCGCAATGACACTGCCCAGGAAGAGCGGATCCAGAGGATGGTGCATGAAGCCAGGAGCCTGAGGTATGTTGAGACCGAAACGGAACTCATGGCGCTTTTATTGGAAGATTCTTTGATAAAAAAATACCTACCAGTTTACAACATCCGCCAGAAACAATTTCGAGATTACCGGTATCTTCAACTCAGTGACGATGCCTACCCCCGCCTTATCACCCTGGAAGACCCAGAGCATATGCAGACAAATATCTATGGCCCTTTCCGAGATCGGTTTTTCATCCAACGCCTTCAAGAAATATTTTCAAGATATCTGGGTTTCAGATCATGTGCTGAAGCAAATCCTGAGAAAAGCTGTATTGAACTGGATCTGGGGCAATGTCTGGGACCTTGTGTTCTGCCAGAGGTCCATGAAGCATACTCAATCGTAAGCGATCAAGTTGCCCAATTTATGGAGGGGGAGGATCCTGGAGTCATTTCAAAAATTGAAGAAAGGATTCGGGACTGCATCCAGGAAACCAGATTTGAACAAGCACACCGCTTGAGAGATGATCTTATCTTTTGTGACTCGTTTTTCAATCGTCAGCGCTTCAATCACCGCTTCAGGGTGGAGCATCTCAAAATTGAGGGCAGGCGAGAGGGTATCCCAGGATATCTATTTGAAAACGGCGCTTTAAAAGAAGTAATTCTTAGAGATGGCCGACTATGCAAAGTGGGTGAACAACTCGATCTTTTTGACCTCTCTGTTGTCAAGGAAGATGAACCCCGTTTTCTATTAGATAGAGCGAATCTGGTGTATAACTGGTTGAAAAAGAATCAGGGAGCAGTGAAATACGAATTTCAGGAGTTGGGAACATCCTTTAGATAGGGCCAGAACAAATCTTCCATCCCGCCAAACGACCCATCAATGCTCATGGGGACTAATTTTGCAAATGAATCCAAAATAACAACCGCATTTAAACTGGCATCTTCCTCAGTTGCGGCCCTGAGTCGTCTTGTCATACTGATATTGATAGCATCAATTTCATTATAAATCTGACTCAACCCTTTGAGATTCCAATCTGGTTCAAGTCCATTTTTTGCACGCGTAAATTGGGCAAGCAAATACATGGACATCGCTCGATATATAGATTCATCAATGGTGGCAAAAGGTAAATGAGAGCTTACCATTGGTCTTAAATAGTCCAAAGTCGGGCATCCGCTGGTTACCATTATAATCCCAATAATAGAACTCAGACCACTCTGCATGGATACTTTATCCTTAGAATAGGTTCTTTCGGCAGTAACAACACGTAGGTCTATTATTTCATAAGAGACATCTGTAGTGAAGGTTGAAACGACGTCCTGAAGGTTGACTGCTACAGGGCAATGAGACACACCAGAACCCGCCAATTTGCAGCCCTCACACATGTAGTAATTATGATTGGTCCAGGCTGGTTTTTGAGCATCTGGGGGTACCCAATAACTGAGTTTATCAGCGCTGAGCAAAATTTCAAATTCTAGAGCTCGGGAATCGGGCATCTTAAAAATGTACTTAATTGATTTATTCTCAGTAGAAGCTGAGGGCATTGAGGAAGATAAATAAAGAAAGTTTCAATCCAATGCAAATTGAAGTCTGAATTAATGACATGTGATGAAGGACCAGGATCAATATGTGGGATAATATTTTGAGTGTATGCAGTGAAGGTTTGATTTAGCTTCATAGGCTAAATAATGAATGAGGAAAGTATATATATGAATAGCCCGGAAAAGAACCATCGCCGAAGAAAAAAGAGTAAGCATTTTGAGCGGTCAATTATCCGTGAATTCGGTGCGGAGATCATGATTGCCGTATTATTCTTTTTTGGAGTATTTCTTCTTTTCGAGGAGATGGAAATTAAGAGGTATGTTTTTGATGGTATTGTCTCAGGTTTTCAGTACATCACTCATGGAGTCAGCCATTTTATAAGCAACCTATTGGGGAGGGCTGAGGAATACGAGACATCTGATATCGTCGGTGCAACATTGATTCTCATTGCTTTCAATTTGTTGATAGCCAGGGTAAGACAGAAAACTATTTCGATCCTATCTGAATTAACAGAATGCCCTGAGTGTGGTGATGATCTTGTTCTGGTCCATCGGAATATTTTCCAAAGGGCTTTTGGATTTTTATTCCACTTGAAAATTCGTCGCTTTCATTGTCATAGCTGTGATTATGACGGTCTTAGAGTAAGGTCTCCAAAGTCAATTTAACTCCACTCTATCCAAGGGTGAACCTGAGACTCCCAAGCAAGTATGCCCTTTTAGTAATATGAACTTCCTAAATCGATATCGAAAGATACCCAGATCGATTCTGTTGATGATCTCAGCAGCATTTCTGATTCACATGATCAACGCCGGGTTTATCCTCATTCTCAATATCTACCTACGAAAAAAAGGCTACGCGGACGAAAATATAGCCCAATTCAACTCTTTCAGATTCCTGGGCGTTCTTTTTTTTGCATTCCCATTGGGCATATTTATAAAAGGTAAAGCACTGAAACCCTTTTTTCTGGCATCCAGTCTTCTGGTTCCCCTGTTTAGCCTTTTCCTACTCCTCTCAATACAAGGGGGTAATGAGACCCGAATTACGCTTGGTTTCATTCTGTGGGGAGTTTCGTTTATGATTCTTAATGTCTGTGGCCTACCCTATATCATGCGTTCAGCTCCTGAGGAGGTAGTCTCCGAAGCCATATCCTTAAATTTCTCAACCTGGTCTCTGGCCACCATTGTATCAGGGGCATTGATCAATATTCTTTCACGGGTCAATGAGATAGTTATTGGAAGTGTTATAATACCCCTTGATGAATTTCATATAATGCTGGTGATCATATCAATCAGCTCACTGTCGTTTATCCTGGTGCTATTTATCAAGGAAGCCAAGCCTCGTTCAATATCGAGTAGCTTTTTCAATAATTTGAGAGCACTGAGATCTGAATACGATTGGAAAATAATCGGACGGGTATTAGTCCCGAATATGCTCATTGCCATTGGTGCGGGTCTGACCATTCCTTTTGTTAATTTGTTCTTCAATACAGTTTTCAAGGTGGATTCAGATACCTTTAGTCTCATCGGTGCCGGAACGGCAAGCATTGTATTCATGACGACCCTGATAATACCCATTATACGACGTAAGTTTGGTTTTAGGGTGGCCATCTTGATTCCTCAATGGTTGGCTATTTTTTTCCTGGTAATTCTGGCCACAACTCAGCTGGCTCAGGCCTATTCCTGGGCTTTTTATGTCGCTATTGCAGCCTTCATGCTACGCCAACCTTTTATGAATATGGCCGGTCCCATGACCAGTGAGCTAGGAATGAAGTATGTAGGACCACGGAACCAGGAATTGATTTCAGCCATCAGCTCCAGTATCTGGAGTGCGTCCTGGTTTATTAGTGCCAAAATATTCCAGGTGCTCCGGCAAATGGATTTAGAATATTATCAAATTTTTCTCATTACGGCTGTTTTGTATGCTGTAGGAGTAAGCTTTTACCACCTATTAATTAATGACTTTTTACGGAGACAACCGGAAAAGAATCAAGGACCTGTCCTGCCTAATGTGCAATTTCGAGGCTGAACAGGGGATAAGGGAAACTATGGAAGCACTGAGTTCAAAACAGAAAAAATACTTAAAATCTAAGGCACACCCATTAAAGGCTGTGATTCAAATCGGAAAGGCTGGTGTAACCTCCCAATCTATTCAGAGCATTGACGCAGCCCTAAATTCACATGAAATGGTGAAGGTGAAGTTCATTGCCTTTAAGGAAGGAAAAGAAAAATTTCTTGATGAAATATTAGAGGGCTCGAAGTCACAGTTTGTAAGCCTCATCGGACATGTTCTTACCCTTTATCGCGAACATGAGGAAGCTGACAAGCGAAAGTACGTCTTACCTAATTAAACGACTGTAATGATCAATCTCCACAATATCACGAAAACCTACCCGGACAAGACTTTGTTCAAGTCACTGGATCTGGTTATAAAAAAGGGGTCCAGAGTCGGTCTGGTCGGTGCTAATGGCTCAGGGAAAACAACCCTGCTCAGGATGATTGTGGGTGAAGAAGATACAGATAAAGGCCAGATACAGGTAGATAGAAAAGTCTCTATCGGGTATTTACCCCAGGAAATCACTGCCACCTCAGAAGAAACGATTTTACATGAAGTTTTAAATGTGATCCCCGAAGTCGGTGAATTAGAAATTCAGATTGAAAAATTATCGCTGCAAATTGCCGAGGATCCTGATAATGAACTGCTTTTAAAGAGATTGGGTCGGATACAGGCTGAATTTGAGCGACTCAATGGCTGGAGTTTGGAATCAGATGCAAAGAAAGTCCTGGGCGGTCTTGGATTCACACCGGCGCAGATGAAAATCCCCCTTGATCAATTCAGTGGGGGCTGGAGAATGCGGGTTGCACTAGCAAAACTCTTGTTCAAACATCCGGACATCCTATTGCTGGATGAGCCTACAAATCACCTTGATCTGGCATCTCTGATCTGGCTGGAAACCTTTCTAAAAGAGTGGGCTGGCGCCCTGGTCCTGATTAGCCATGATCGTACGTTCCTCGACAAAACGATCAATCAAATATTTGAAATCGATCATATGTCGATACAAATTTATGCTGGCAATTATGGCAAATACATTGATGAGAAAAAGTTGCGGATTGATCAACAACTGGCAGCCTATCGGAATCAGCAAAAAATGATCGCAGAAACTGAGAAATTTATTGAGAGGTTCAGGTATAAGGACAGCAAGGCCAGTCAGGTTCAAAGTCGCGTAAAAAAACTTGAAAAACTGGAGCGCATCTTAGCCCCTGAAGGTGAACAGAGTAGGATTTCAGTTCGGATACCACAACCAGGTAGATCAGCCAGGATCGTTGCTGAGTTTAAGGGTGCCGCTAAATCATATGGCTCTCTTGATGTGTTTGGTGAATTGAATCTCCTGCTTGAACGAGGGCAAAAAATTGGCCTCGTGGGTCCCAATGGAGCTGGAAAATCAACCCTCTTGAAAATGCTGGCTCAAGTTGAACCGCTCACAGGTGGCAAACTGACCTGGGGAGAAGGTGTCAGAAGTGCCTATTTTGCTCAACACCAATTCGAATCCCTACCGATGGAAGACACCATATATAATTTGATTTCCAATGAAAATCCAAAATGGATTGTGACTGAGGTACGAACTTATTTGGGAAGCTTCCTGTTTTCAGGTGAAACGGTTGATAAAAAAATCAAGGTCCTCAGCGGAGGAGAAGTATCGCGTTTGGCGCTAGCTAAGATGTTAGCTACCCCTTCGGATCTCATTCTCCTGGATGAGCCTACCAATCACCTGGATATGCGATCGAGGGATGTGGTTCAGGAAGCCATTGCCAGCTTTACTGGCACCATGGTATGTATCTCTCACGATAGACATTTTTTGAATGCAGTCACGAATACGATTATTGAAGTAGATCAAGGTAGAATTAGAATTTTTCCTGGAAACTATGAGTATTATCTATGGCGTAAGAATCAGGATCAGATTGAAAAGTCAGAAAGACCTGCGAGTATAGCTAAAGAAACCCAGCAGAAATCTTCAAATACAGACTATCACACCAGGAAGAAATTGTCGAACCGATTGAAGAAACTACCCGTTTTGATCGAAGCATGTGAAGCGGCACTTGCCAAACAAGAAAATATCCTGAATGATCCTTCCCTGGCCAGTGAGTATGAAAAAATTCAGTCAGCCATTGATGAAAAGGATCTACTGGAAGAGAAGTATTTGGAATTGCTGGAAGAGCTTGAATCTCTTCAGGAGGGCTTTTCATAAAAAAAGGGCAAGGATAAACCCTGCCCTCATTCAATTTCTTGGAAGTTGGTTTAGATAACTTTGTGAACCAAAAGTCCGATCATAATGATCATCGCCACAAAAATCATCGCAACAGACCAGTTCCCTTTTTTGATCTCTTCCCATTCTTCGATATCTGATGAGAACCAATCGAAAACCTTCAGGGCAATAGCAACACCCACTGAAAATCCGATTGAGGCAACAACTGCCCAACCCAGACCTTCTGCATAGCGTTCCCAAATGCTTACTTCGAAGGGGTTGGCTGCAAAGACTGAAGATGCCATAAGCAGCAAAGAACCCATAAATAGCATTGATTTCTTGAACATTCTATTCTCCTTTTTCATATTCCACTCAGGTTAATAATTCT
>JABIFX010000066.1 GCA_018650445.1 Fidelibacterota bacterium | reverse complement strand
GTTTCTTTTGATCGCTTTTACTCGTCTCTCTACTTCTGACTTTGGGCTCATTATTGGCTCCTTTTTCGGGTTGTTAGCCGCCCAAAGTATCTCTTATTTATTTAGATCAAATGAACCGAATTGGTCTGACTCCACACACTCATGGAGGGCAAATTGGGAGAGGATTAAATCAAAGGAGTTATCGTCAAATGGAATATTTATAGCATCTGCCTGATGACATTTCCCTTTGGCCTGTTGTTCGGCCTGGGCCAACATGGCATCAGAAAGATCTATCCCTACTGCTTCCATATTTTTTGGCAACAGGGATAATTGTTTGCCTGTTCCACACCCCACATCGAGGACACGCTTTGGTTGATTTAGGATAGCCCAGTCAACAAAAGCATTGCGAATCGTGCTTAAAAATGGATTCAATAAAACATCATACATCTTTGATGAATTATCGTAATCGTCGTGGGGTGTGTTATCACTGATCATTTTAATCTCTATACAGGCTTTTGTTCATATTACTTAAGTTGTTTGCCATTCCTCGATCAGCTTCTTGGTACCAGGAAGTAAAAGGTATACAATCAATCCCGTTCCAATGATTGGTGCCGGTAAAAACATTGAAAAGCGCTGAACTTCAATGATATTTACAATAGCCAGAGGATATCCACCGATCATTGACATCATACCCGCTGCGATCCCAAGAGGAAGTGCCCAGGTTTTGTGCTTCAGTACGCCTACTGCGAATACCAGCCAGGCCGTTGCACCAAACCATAAGACCATCTGAGCCATCATATACATCCCTTTCCAGACATCATTGTAAGTCGTAGTCTGATACTTGGAAATGGTAGCTACACCGTCCATATAGGTTAGTACATAGGCTAGGCCGGCAACAAACAACAGTCCAATAACCTTTTTGTCCACTTTGTGAACGAGTAGTACAGCGAACCATAGTGCGGTTGCAATTAGAAAAACCGGCATAGTTGTGGCGGGTAAATCAATGCTCTTGGCGGGAATTGTAGGAAAAAAGCCAGCCAACATCTGGAGCGAGGCCGACAGAACCCCCAGAATCCAAGCCCATTTTTCTTCTTTCAGAAATCCATAAAGAGCTGCACCCCAAAGCGCACTGGCAGATATCCCGAGCCAGCCCAACATGGAGTAGGTGATGATTACGGCGATTGCTTCATCGGGTCGTCCACTGGCATGTTTTCCATGAATAACTGTCATATAGTCACCTGACAGCAGATAGAATAGAAGCAGTCCTGTAAAGATACCTATCGCTGATATTGTAGCGCCTAAGTATTTGTAATTTTTCATGTTTAACCTCTCTCTTATTTAGTTAGAAACTGTACTTGAGCTTCAGATAAAGCATATCGTTGTCATCGTAGTAACCGAAATAGGCTAGATAATCATTATTGACTCCAGGCATGAAGATGTTGGCTCCCCCCAAAATCTCAAAACCATCGGCCAGATCATAGGATACTGTCGGTCTTACTAAGGCATCTTCATTTGTGATATCGTAGTAGGCAAATAGTTGTAGGGTAAGTAGATCGTTCATAAACATACGATTGATCAGGAAGGTGGACATGTTGCTAATTTCTTCCTGAATAATAGATTCATCATAATCAAGAACATATTCCTGGATGAACTGGGTGCTTAGCTTGGTACTGCCTATTGAAAAATCTAAGCCAACCAGATAATGCAGGTAATCCTTCTCTTCCAGAGCGGATGGAAGGGTCATACTCATGGGACCCATTTGATAGGTCTGATTAGCCTGGAAATTTTTTCCAGCATAATAGGCCAGTTCTGTTCGAACCACATAGCCCATAATATCCATGCTCGTGCTACCACCCATCAGAGATAAGCGGTGGTGCTGAGGTGTTAGGGTCAACTGGGGTTGAGGAACTCCATTCGTATCTGGAGTCAGGTCTACTGTGACATGCATGGTTGGATCATCATCATAGATATAGCCACCCATTACTTCATAGTCGATAAAGGAAGAAACACCGGAGAACTTGACAAAGGCTTCACTGTTCTCCAGAGTAGCTGGTACTGCCTTTTGGGAATAGTCATAGCTCAGTGTTGGAACCACACCAGGAATTGGTGATTCAAATTCGGGAGTGCGACCCCAGAGTGAAGCTTCCTCAGCCAGCTTGGTGGAGGTGAAGGCGGGTGCCCAAACCAATTCAAGGGCAGAATTTCCAATATAGTAGTCTGCCTTCAAAGCTGTAATCCCCATACGGATCTCTTCAAAATCACGAAGCAGAAACTCACTTAGATCTTTGGGTGAGATAACGTCTGTTATAAACACGCCATCAGCTTTTCCCCAAATGATCTGCTGTTTACCCAGTCTCAGATCCATACTATCAAAGAAAATATCCAGATAGGCTTCACGCAAACCGATGGTTAGATCTTCATTAGAATAGTGATAGATATAGGGATTGACTTTAAACGCCACATTACCCCTACTATCCTCAATGTTCAGATTGAAGGTATTTTGAAGAATTGAGAATCCATTGGCATCATTTAGCAAAATACCCGTATAACTCCTGGCATATCCGGATAGTTGAACACCCTGGGCAGGCAGGCTTGCTGTTACAAACAGCAACAGGAGCAGTAATATTCCAGTTTTTCTTTTGATAGTTGACATTTATAGCCCCCTCTTCATCATACGCTCGCTAAAGTTTGAATCTTTGATACCAGCATCAACTTTCACACCCTTGAATTCCATGCGTGTCATATGATCCTTCTGATCATTTTTCATCTCTGTTCCAGTAATGATCCAAAAGCCGTTGATCTGTTCAACGTTGAGGAGCGTGAGTGATTTCAGGAAATCTTCATCTTCATCATAGAATTCCTTTTTGAGACCATACCATCTGTCCTTAACCACCCATGTGATGGTCTTGGAATACATATAGTCTTCGTCTTTGGTGACACTTTCAACCACATAACATTCCAGCCCTTCGAGGGTTTCTGTACGAAGCAAAGTATGGGTATCGTCACCAACTTTTCTATCGCCAAGATCATCATAGGTAAAATCTGAGCCCATGAAATAGTCGCCACTACTATCGCTGGATATGCGCTTGACTTTTTTCAGGGCAGGCAGATAGATCCACTGATCATCATTTTGGGTTTCATCATCATAGCTCCAATTCATAAAAGAAGTGTTTTTTACATCAGCTGGTTTCTGGAAGAACATGATCTTCTTTTCAACAGTGCCAAAATCTTTGATGTATTGCCGGATTTCACGAACACGTTCACCACCCCTGGAATTGATCAGGGTCATGGTTAATGTGCCTTCCATTTCATCCCCATCAGGTCGATCTGATACTTTTTGCATGATCTCGGTGGCGCTCATTTCTGTTTGAGCTGTAAGACTCATTGAACCAATCAGGAAGATCCCGATTATTAATATTAAACTTGTTCTTGTTTTCATTTGTCTTCTCCTTTTGTGATAAAAATTTTGGAATAATACAAGGCTATTGCCATTACGGTAAGTGTTCCGATGAAAGAGGTAAGCATGTTAAGTGAGATCAACCCACCCAGAATGCGGTTTGGCGGAAATACTGATGCCAACAGCACCATAAATCCGGCGATGACGACGATGGCATTGAAAACAATCGCTCGGCCTGAATGGAACATGGTCTGTCTTATAGCCAATTGACGGTCTTGTGATTCAACAGCATAGATCCGATAACGATCAATGAAGTGAACAGCATAGTCGATACCGATACCAATGGCTATACTCGATATCAGAGCGGTTGTTGAACTCAAGGGTATATTCAATAAACCCATGACACCAAAACTGATGAATGTTGTTGTTACAATGGGTATCGCGCCTATAAATCCTAGTTTATAGTTTTTGAATATTACTCCCAGGAGTATGACCACAATAACCAGGGACATGAGTAAACTTGAAACCTGGCCTTCGAGGATCAGGTCCGTAAAGACCAGTGCTTTATAGCCCGACCCGGCATAATTAACCTCAATACCCAGTGCTGAGAAATCATCTCTATATTCCTCAACAATGTCGATTGCGGAATTCAATGCTTTTGAATTATCGCTTTTCAATTGAAAGGTAAGATTCACTTTGCGAAAATCGTCTGTTACCACCTGCCATAGGTTCTCAGGATCACCTGACATCTCATAGAGTAACAGATACTGTGCTATCAGTTCCTGGTCATCCGGGATGATGTTGAAGTCTTCATCATCGGCATTCATGACTTTATTCATGCGCTTCAGGAAGTCTGCCATGGAGAAAGAGCCACCGACAATTGGCAGGGAATTTTCTACATCATCCTGCATTTTCACCAGTGCTTTCAGAGCACTCGGTTCTTTGAATTTGTCCGGCTGATCACCTTCAAGAATGACGTTGAGTGTGCTGGTTCCACCAAAATTCGCATTGATGAATTTGTCAGTTAAAACAATGTCACTATCTTTCTCAAACTTTTCCAGAAAACTGGAATCGATCCAGACCCTGGTGATACCCAAAATGGACAGTAGGACGACTATGGCAGTCGCAATATAGGTCTGCTTTTTATTCTTGATAAAAAAGTCGGCTGAGCGATGAGCAAAATCTTCAACTTTGGAAACTTTTGCTTCACCACCAGATTTTTGCTTCACTTTTGGTAAACCAAAGAGCAGAATTCCAGCCGGGATTACTAGGATTGAAAGCGCAAAGGCGACAAGAACGCCAAAGGCTGAGAAAGCTCCAAAATATTTGATAGGATAAACCTGAGATGTGAGGAGTGAGATAAACCCTACAGCTGTTGTGATAGCGGCCATGAGAACCGGATTCCACATCTCTTTGATCATATCTTCAACTGCTGTTCTGCGATCAGTCCCCGGGTTTTCCAATTGAAACATGTGTAAATGACTATATAGGTGAATCCCGTAAGCCACACCGATTGCAATAAGCATAACTGGTATCATCGTTGATACAGCATAAATGGGAATACCCATGGCAGCCATAAGACCAAAAGCCCAAATTGAAGAAAATGAAACTACTGATAGAATTAAAAAGGTACTCTTAAAATTTCTAAGCAGTGCATACAACACAACAATGATGATCAGGAATACAATGGGAACCATTCGTTTCATGTCAGCAGGACCCAATACAGCCATAGTGCCTTCTACAATGGGACGACCAGCGATATAGACGTTCTCTTCGCCTGTTTCTCCAAATTCATGGGCAAGATCAAGCAATTCCTGATAGAATTCCTGTGAAAAAACATCATCACCGATACGAGCAATGATAATACTGACCGTTTCGTTTGTTGAGACGAGCTTCCCGTAGACCATGTCATTGCTTTTAACCTTTTCACGCAGGTCCTGTAGTTTTTCTTCACTTGAAGGCACGCGTTTGAAGAAGGCTTTTACATCCATACCATCTTCGGTACCGACAATGTTATCTGCAGTATACAGGGAGGTTACATCGACCTTTTCAATCTCTTCAAATTTCTGTAGCCGTTTGGTTAGGTCCTTTATCTTCTGAAGGGTCTCAGTTGTATAAATACCATCAGGGTTTTCAATGGCAATGATGATCCCATCTTTAATGTTGAACCAGCCTTCAGCCTCATCACTGTAAACAAATGCGGGATGTTCATCCGGCATATATTCATCAAGGTTGGTTTCCATGCGTGCGTTTGATTTCATGGCCTGGAAAAAAGCCACCGTAATCAAGACGGTAACGATCAGTATCATTTTAGGGTACTGGGTTAACTTTTGAATGATTCGTTCCATATTGTTGCTCCGTTAGTTAATATTAACTCACTTTAAATTTAAAAAATTTTTACTTTAACATCATCTTCTTGATAGCGTCAATGAGGCGATCAACTTCCTTTTCAAGATTAACACCACAATCAAAGAGATGACATTTGGTGACGGTAAAGCGGAAAGCCCCAATGATCATTGTGGCCAGCTGTTCCACTGCAACATCATCACGCACTTCACCGGCAGCCTGGGCTTTTGTCAAAAGCTCCACGAACAGAGCTTGTCGCTCATTCATGATTGTCCGTATTTCCTGAGAGAGGTGGTTGTCACTAATAAAGATCTCTTCTGAAAATATGATAGCGGCTAGCGCAGGGTTGCTTATAAATGCCTCCGTCCGGTTCCTTAGGGAAAGCTCGAGGCGCTGCATGGGAGATAACTCAATTTTACTGACCTGAGCATTCTCTTGGGATTTCATTCTCATCAACTTGATGATACCAGAAAGGATTTCATTCTTGCTGGCGAAATGCCGGTAAATGGCAGGCTCAGAGATACCAATAGAGGCAGCAATCTTTTTCATGGTTAAGCCCTGAATACCTTTTGTGGCTATGATCGCAACTGAAGCTTGAATGATCTGGGTTTGTCTTTTTGTAAAATTACTAAACATTTCTTCTCCGTTAGTTATCGCTCACTAACTTATATTCAAAATTAGTGATCACAAGCATTTATTTTGAATATTTAGTATGTACCAAATCGGTCCCGAATTAGCCTCTCCGTTGATAGTAGCCCACGACTTAAGTCGTGGGCTACTGATCATCTACACTTATAGGAACCGTTTCAACGGTTTAATACGATCTGCTAAGCCAGCAAATATTGTAATCCTACGAATCTAAAATGCAGAGGTTATAAATATAATACTTGCCCTTTAACAAATATTAGTAAAGTGCACGTATGCTCATTATATTCTCAACATGAACAACGCACATTCACCCAAAAGACACCGTTCCCGAGGCGCTTACCGCAGACGGCGAATCGCTTCTCCACCCCGCTTTGGCAACTTCAAGCCATCTGGTATCCCCCGCATATCCCTGAAACAGGTTGTTATCACACTGGATGAATACGAAGCGTTCCGTCTGGCAGATTTCGAAGGTTACGACCACTTAGAAGCCTCAGTTCAGATGGATATCTCCCGCCCAACCTTCTCCCGACTCATTGAGAAAGCACGTTCTAAAGTTGCCCATGCTATTGTTGAGGGACTCGAACTGGTGATAGAAGGTGGCAATATTGATTTCTCCCAGGGAATGCACCGTTGTCTGGATTGTGGAGACGAGCAGCTACATGCTCTCAACAAGACAGTAGACGATTGTCCGGAGTGTGGATCTGAAGACATGGAAGATCTAACCTCCAAATATTTAACATCGAAAAAACGAAAAAAAGGATCGACATCTTGAACATTGTTATAGCCAGTGGCAAAGGGGGCACAGGTAAAACTACCCTGGCAACCAATCTGGCAAGCTACCTGGCCCTCACCCACAAAGTCGTATTAAGCGATCTGGATGTGGAAGAGCCAAACTCTGCCCTCTTTATCAATGGCGAGCAAAAGCAACAGACTGATAAATTTAAAATGATACCCAAATGGAATGGGGAATGTACGGCCTGTGGTATCTGCCAGGAGGTCTGCGCCTACAACGCCATCCTCCAATTAGGCACTCACATCATCCTCCATGCTCAGCTTTGTCATAGCTGCTACGCCTGCTCTGAATTATGCCCCATAGACGCCTTGCCCATGGAGCCTGTTCAGATGGGTGTCATGTCAGAGATCAAAACCCCTGTCATGGATCTCATCGAGAGCAAGTTGAATGTTGGCGAGGAACAAGCGGTGCCCCTGATTAAGGAAACAACTGAATTCATTCAGGCACAGTATCCTGATCCAGTCATCAAAATTTATGATGCACCTCCTGGAACTTCCTGCCCGGTTATCGAAGCTGTAAAAACTGCCGACTATGTTATTCTCATAACGGAGCCAACCCCCTTTGGCCTCCATGATATGAGCCTCATGGTTGGCGTTGTTCGAGATATGAAAAAGCCCTTTGGAGTTGTGATCAATCGCTATGGTGTTGGAAATGATGACGTCCTGGATTATTGCAAAAAAGAAAATATTGATGTCATTGCCCGCATTCCTAACGAACGTGAGATTGCGGAGACTTACTCCAGGGGCGAATTACTATTTGAAAAATTTCCTAAGGTAAAATCTGCACTACAAAATATTGAGCAGCATCTCTTCAGCCTTGAAATTGGAGTTAGAGCATGAGAAAAAGGTTGCAAGAGATCGTTGTTATATCCGGTAAAGGGGGTACTGGAAAAACATCCATTACAGCCTCATTTGCTGTCCTGGGAGGAGATGATATCGTATTGGCAGACTGCGATGTGGATGCCGCCGACATGCACCTGCTCATGGAACCTCACGTTCAACAGACCGAAGCATTCTTTAGTGGCGCCATTGCAAAAATTGACCCCGACCTCTGTACTGGATGTGGATTGTGTGAGGAGGTATGTCGCTTTGACGCCATCTTTGAACAGGGCGATAAATATGTGATTGATCCCATGAACTGTGAGGGCTGTGGGTATGGCCCTCGCGTTTGTCCTGAAGCAGCTATTGACATGTTCGATGCCAATGTGGGTGATTGGTATAAATCCACCACGCGCCTAGGCACCCCCCTGGTTCACGCCAAACTAGGGATTGGAGCTGATAATTCCGGAAAATTAGTCACCAAAGTTAAAGATGAAGCCAAACGATTGGCCATAGCTGAAGAAAAGCCAATTCTCCTTATCGATGGACCGCCTGGAGTGGGATGTCCCGTCGTGGCTGCCTTAGCTGGTGCGGATTATGTTATTATTGTTAGCGAGCCCACTGTTTCTGGCATCCATGATTTGAAGCGCGTTCAGGAGCTCATCGAAAAATTTAGAATCAGGTCTGGATGCATCATTAACAAGTTTGATATCAATCTTGATGTGACTGCCGAAATAAAAGAATTCCTCAGTAATGCTGGAATAGATCACATCTCAGACATTCCATATGATACAACATTCACAAAAGCTATGACAGAAGGTAAAACACTCATTGAATATAGTTCGAATGGAACCGGGCAATATTTAAGTACAAGTTGGCATAAAATTAAACAGCTGATTCAGCTGGAAAGTGAGAAAAAATGAAAATTGTATTTACAAGTAAGGGTCAAGACCTGGATGCAATGATGGACCCCCGTTTTGGTCGTGCAGAATTCTTAATCCTGTATGATGAGGAAAGCGAAAGTCATATTGTCTTTGATAATTCGGAATCTGGGCGGGCTGCACATGGTGCTGGTCCCCTGACCGCCCAAAAGGTCTATGCCTTGAAACCGGATGCCATCGTTACAGGAAACGGTCCTGGTGAAAAAGCTGCTGCAACTTTGAAGATAGCAAATATCAACATGTATGTGGGAGCTGGCAATATGGCGGTGGGTGAAGCATTGCAAGCCTTTCAACAAGGGAAATTAGAAAAAATAGAACTATAGGAGAAATAATTATGCCTAGAGGAGATAGAACAGGTCCCCAGGGTGGGGGCAGTATGACAGGTCGGCGTCTGGGACGCTGTACCGGAAATGATTCTCGTGATTTCGAACCTGGATATGGTGCTGGTTTTGGTGGCGGGAGTCGCCGAGGATTACGTGCCGGTCGAGATGGCGGCGGCCGTGGTTTTGGTCAGGGGAATGGCGCTGGGCGTGGCTATGGAGCCCGGTTTCAAAGAGCAGGATATGAAGGAGAAATACCTCAAGATATACCGCAAGTAAAAACTGCAACAAACTCAGATATTAACCAGCAGCTCACCACAGTGATTGATCAATTATCCAAACTGCTTCAGCAATCATCAGCTCAGCAGGGAAAAGATCATGAAAAAGAATAGTCAAAACATGGGCTCAGGCGGAAACTGTCATTGCCCCAAATGTGATTATAGCGCCCGACACCGACGTGGTGTGCCCTGCCAGGATGAAAAATGTCCTGAGTGTGGAGCAAAACTGATCCGTGAAGGCTCCTACCATGATGATTTATTAAACAAGCGGCAAGAGAAAAACTGAAGATTGAGTTAAGTGAAGTCAGATTTCGCAGTGAAGATCGCCTTCAATTCTATAGAATTTTAGGATGTTCAGATGGCATAAGTAGAGACCCCACCCTGTAGATTCACCAAATTATCAAATCCATGTTGAGACTCCAGGTATTCGATAACTCTTTTTGATCTGATAGCATGTTGACATATCACTATCAGGTCATCTGTCCTTGGAATCATATTAATCGCTTGGGGGAGTTGGTTCATGGGGATACTAATCACGTTTTCACCCCTAATGAAGGGTGTCTCCCATGCCTCGCGTACATCAAGAATTCGGATATCACCATTTTCAAAGCGGTCGATGAACTCAGTCAGTGTGATTTCCCTAGCCATCATGGGAAGCCTCGCATCGTTTAATTTCCTCTAAATTGCTCATTTTACTTTGTCGACCTTGCTATCCTTCCAACTTATGTCTCTCTCATCCTGGTAAACAAAGTATCCTTGGTGATGGTGACGCGCAATGTGATTCTTTTTGTCCTGTTTGTACTCTATCAAAACATCATCTCTTAGCAGATCCGGGATTCAAAAACTTATCCCCTTTACAATTGGAAATCTTTTTGAGTTTAGCGTTCAGAAATTGGTAAGGTGGTTCGTACATTTAAGCCAGAGTCGAAATCAGCTGGATGGTATGAGCAATTGTGGAACGAACATGACGATTCTGGAACATCTATTGGTACCGGTATATACTTCGCCCGCCTGACTGCAGGTATTCATACTCAGACGATCAAGATGCTTTATTTGAAATAGTTTGAGATAGGGCGGGGTCTTCCCCGCCCCATTAAAGTTGGACTACTCTTTGAGATGAATAACTAATTTTGAATTGGTATTGCCCTCTACCAGGAAGGAAGTCTTTGCAAACTTAGGCGGACCAAATCGCCCAAACACATTGTTTGAGAATGCAAAGGGTTCTGTTGGTCGGCCATATACATCTCGATTTAGTTTATCATCACCATTTATATCCTGGAACACAGCGATAGCATACTTTCCAACGGGGATAGTCTCAAAATTGTAGGCAGCCTTTATATCTCGTACTGGAATAGTATCGCTGACCATTGCTTGACCTGCCCTAGGAAAGCCATTCTCCTCAAACAAACCAATTATCAATGATCCTCCCCATTCAGCGACAACATCAGTGATTTCCACCTCTACCTCACCACTTTGAGCGTTAAGGTTCAATCCAATGAGTATTAGCACGAGCATAATTAATGAGTTTTTCATATTCATCTCCTCTCGATGATTTCAATTACGAATCAAAGATAGGTACTGGATTATCTGAGAATACTGCTCTGTGGTGAATGGGATAATTTGGGATAAATGGGACGAGTCAGACAAACAATTAGACGAAAAAACTATCTTTACTGATGCCCCTTGATACGGGGACCTTTTCATCGCTCACTGTAAAATGGATGGTATATGCTCTGGCGTTACCCGTGATTTTAGAAATTTTTTGCCGGTTTATCATATACGAACGATGACATTTCTGCATGGCGGGAAAGTCGGATAATTGAGTTTCGATGTTCCTCAAGGTTGTTCGTATGAGGCGGGTCGACATCTTGTTGTTGGCAAGGAAATGTATATGACAATAATTATCACTGGCCTGGACAAATATCAAATCATCTGCGTTCATCTCAATCGAGTCGCTTTCAGAGTCACCGATGACAATATTTTTTTGTTTTGTTTCAAGTTGATTAGCCAAGACCCCAGATTCAATTTGCCGGCTAATTTTCGAGGCATTTTTCTGATGCCTGTCATTAAGGTATAATTCGTTTATAAAGACCATGATGGTGAGAGGAAATGCACCGACTGAAGCTGTAATAATGATAAATGACAGTATTGCACTGGGATCAATAGTCTGCCCACCAACCTTCATATGATAGACATAATTTGCCAAAGCTATTGAGATGATATTCCAGATACCATATAAGATATCCTTCCCAACCGTCCACTTATCTGCATCAAAAAAACCAGAGGTAATTCGCGGGCTAAGTGTGTAATTGGCCAGCATGATGAAGGTTGTGATCAAACCAAACCCAAAGACATACACCGCTTTATTGGTATCCATATTACCAAGGCCAAAGGGTTGAAAGAAGAGCAGGAACAGAAAGATGAACAATCCAAAAGAAAGGGATATCAGGAGCTGATCCCGGACATGCGAGACACGGGGATAAGGCTTATGAATCCATTTTGGTCTTTTGCTGTTCATACTAAGTCGATTCAACAGACTGCTTTCTTGGTTTGAGAAATGGTAACAGAATGAGGGGTATAAAGGCAATCCACCCATCCATAAACAGCACCTTTGCATAGCCATGCAGGTCTGCATATTTACCCTGCCATAGACTGGAATACGAGTAAACAAAATTGTGCAGGGCCATATATCCTGTGAACTGGGTGGCTGCCACTGCTGGACTGGTCAGGCCCATAAATACAGCAGTGCTGGTCCCCTGTTGTAAACCACTGGCAAAACTGTAGGCTATGGAGACATAGAAAAAGAGATCGATGGTCACACCGGCTGTTCCCTCAACTCCAATAAACTGACGAGCCAGGAAAAAAGTAGGAATAGTTGTCAAAACATACCAGACGCCCAAGGCTTTTCGATGCCCAACCCTGTCTGAGATCCAACCACCGATTATGCAACCTGCAGCCGCAAAAATGGTCCCGAACATGGTGAGTTTCGCAATCTGGTTTTCATCCATCCCTAGATCTACCTGAATGGCACTTCCCAGGACAAGTCCTAGTGCCAGGGCACCAAAGGGGAGCAAAGAGAAAACAACACCCACCAATGGACCAGTACCTGATTTAAAGAAGCCTTGATATAGCTCCTTTAAAAACACTTTCATTTGACCGAGTATTTCCTGCAAGACACTGACACCGGATTGGATTTTTTCCGTGATCGGTTCTGCTGGCTCCTGAATTCTCAATGTTACGAAAACCAGGATCAGAGTGAGAGCCAGTAACACAAACGGGAAAGAAAATTCAAAACCATATTTACCTGCAATCAATAAAGCACCACTGCCTCCAATGGCTTGTCCCAGGTAGGATGATCCAAACATGAAACCGTTAGCAATTCCCCGTTCATTTTCTGGAAGCACCTTAATGGCCAAAGCATCGATAGCCACATCCTGAGTGGCTGCAAAAATATTGTGAATGATGATGAGGGTCGTTAAGAGCTGAATATTGGTGGAGTAATCGAAGAAGACCACGATACCCAGAGTACCAATCATGGCGGCTTGTGCTGAAGCAATCCAGGCTCTTTTGGCTCCAAAGCGCTTAAACTTTATCAAATCAACCAGGGGAGCCCAGGCCCATTTAAAACCCCAGGGTGCATACAGAGAAGCAGTGAACAATCCGATCTCAGTCAGTCCAACCCCACTCATGCGTAGATGGGTAGCCAAAGCAATTGCACTGAATCCAAATGGGATACCTTCGGATAGGTATAGCAGCGAAAAGGCTAATAGTCTGCCTCTTTTTGTCTTAAGCGCATTTTTTGGTAACATAGGTTTCTGCCTTATCTCGCTTGGTACCTCGACGTATTTAGCGACTGGAAATCTGGATGTGTAGAAATATCAAGTTACGTTTTCGGTTTAAATTAGAAGTGATTCCAGAACTTCAAACGGAGAATTATCTACAGATCAAGCCAGGAAGTGCTGTAAAAATTAGCTGTCTATGATATCCCCGACAAATTGTCTTAAGGTGGACACCTGGTTTGTGGCCTTCATCCGTCCAATCGCCAGGACACCAAAGGTCACTATGATGAGGAGTCCTGACAGGATTGTAGCGACTACGGCCAGGAGGGGTGATTCTCCGACAGTCATCTGGGAGAGTGACATCATCAGAGCTGCCAGGAAAACAACTGAACCAAGGGTAACAAAAAACATAGCCAGGGTGAACATGGATGAGTTTGGACCAATAACCTCATAGATAGCGGTGTTGTTTTCTTCATTTTCGAGGCGTAATGTCATCTCAGGTGACCACCAATGATGCTCTTCCTGCTTAACATTCAGTGAGATCAGACGATTGGCAATTTGGAGGGTAAATGGATTGTCCTCGGTGTCCTGGGTCCTGGAAAACTTCCCCAGGAGATGTTCTTGTGAATCAGGATGATTATATGTTCTGCGAATGTTGATGCCCACTTCAATTCCAATCTAATAATATTTTTGTGATACATTTTATCATGTATCTTGTATGATGTCAAGTGCGGGGATAACTATTTATTTTCCATTAAGCTTGCTGGTGGTTTCATTTCCAATTTGCTTTTGGTGACTTTTATTGTCTTGTATTTCGCTTGTAAGCCACAGAATCCATTAATAGTTTCTTTAGTCTCAAATTAACAGAGGAAGGAAACCTATATGAATAAGTACCTGCTTTTACACTACGGATTTGAAAATCCAACCCCTGAAATCATGGCGGCCTGGCATAAGTGGTTTGATTCAATTGCTGACAAAATGGTAGATCAGGGTGGTTTTAATGGTGGTAAGGAGATTTCAGATGCTGGAATCAAGGAACTACCCTGGAATATGGACTCCATTACAGGGTATAACATCATCCAGGCAGAGAATTTTGAGTCCGCGGAACAGCTTGCCCAGAGTTGTCCATACATCGCCAGTATCAGAGTATATGAACTCAGATCAATGTAGATGGTGATTTGCCGTAAATTTATTCTAAACACGCCTGTTGATGAGTTTCCTGATATTAGGAAACCATAGCGTGGG
>JABIFX010000135.1 GCA_018650445.1 Fidelibacterota bacterium | reverse complement strand
GTTATCACTCAGGTTTTGGCCAACAGGCAATGTCGTTGTCAGACCATTACCAGCAATATCAACAAGTGATCCAGCCGAAAGCGAAATGGATGTTACTGCTAAATCTGTGGATTCTTCACCAACCCCTACCGTATAGGTAGCGATGGCAGTGCTTGAGGCAGCTATTGAAGTAATTGAGACGGTTTGTCCAGTATCAAAAAGGACATCCAATGAGCCTAATGCTGAAAGTGTGAGTGCCTCGTTAAATTCAATTTCAACATCAATGGTCTCGCCAAGTCCCAGCGTATCCGGAGTAATGGTGGCACTTATTCCTGTTATTACTGGAAATTCACCATCAACATTAATCGTACTATTGTCTGCAAGGTTTTCACCCAAAGGAAGGGAAAGGTCAGCTTCATTTCCGGCTGCATCTACCAACTGGTTAGACGTGGCCGATAAAGCAGTCACTGTCAAAGGAGTGGCTGTCTCATCCTCAAGTACGGTATAGGTGTAACTGATATCTTCGAGATCTGAAATAGCCAGATCAGGCACTGTAAGGATATTTGGTGTAGAGGTATTTAAAGTCACGGACATGGTGCCGCTTGCTAAGGTTACCGCCTCGGACATGGTGACGGTAACATTGACATTCTGACCCACACTGTATGAACCATCATTGGTTGTGGATGTTATCTCAGTAATGGTGGGTGCGACCTGATCGATTTCAAACTCAAAATACGGCAGGGTGGCAGAGGTTGTATTCCCTGCCACATCTGTAATTAATGCAGTTATCGAGAAGGTGTTGCCTTCAGAAAATCCTGTCAGGCCCTCTATATCTGAGTCATCAACAAGAATCGGTTTGGTGGCATTGGTTGCAAGGATGGTTGAGGCAGCACCCAGAGAGACCAATGAATTTGAGGCTACACGCCCCTGGATCTGCAGGGTTCCTCCCTGTACAGAGCCATCATTGGGAATATTTACTACAACATTCAACCCATCATTAGATTCATTCCAATATCCATCAACTATGTTTCCATCAGTGGTGGTTGTGGTAGCTGAAGCCATTGTAAAGGGAAACGGGAGTATTCCGTCTACCTCAAAACCATAGGCGTCATCGAGATTTGTCATCCCTGCCAGTGTCGCCAGATTAGAGACATCATTACCAGCTGCATCGCGGAGGGTTCCCGGACCAAGTAGAGAAATATTATCTACGCTTAGATCAGTAGTTTCATCACCTTCCAATACGGTATAATCCAATGTTGCAGTAAGGGAATTGGAAATACTGGTAATATTTAGATCAGTTGTGCTGGAATTGATATCCAGGACAAGGGTCTCTCCTACCGATAGCGTGACTTCCTCGCTGAAGGTTACGATTAAGCCAATGGTGCCATCCTTGCCGTACGGAGAGGCATCACTAGAGCCTGGGTCTGCGGTTATGCTAACAATTGTGGGAATCACACCATCGACAACCACGTTATGATTATCATCAAGGTTTGACGTAGCAGGAAGTGCATAGGTGACATCATTTCCAGCAGCATCACGGAGACTTCCTCCTAACAAACTGGCTGAATTGACGGTCAGATCATCACTCAAGTTGCCTTCCGCGACTGTATACGTGCCATTTGCAGTGGTACTGTAATCAAAAGCACTGACAGCAAAAGTCTCATTTGCCCCTGCATCCATGGCCAATTCAATCTGCAGATTATCACCTACCAATTTGACAGCTTCTGTAAACGTCACGATGACATTAATGGCATCAGCTGGAATAAATGGTCCATTACCTGAATCAGTAGTAAAGCTTTGTATAGTAGGTACAGTGGTGTCTATGGTGATCTCATTTGAACTGGCAGACCCAACAGGACTGGTATTCCCAGCCTTGTCTGTAACCACAGCAACTACCTTTAAAACGGCATCTTCTGCATATCCAACGAGAGCTTCCAAAGTTGTTGCTGGAACTGCCAGGGTCATATTTCCTGAAGCGGTGATGGTCTGGGCAGTCCACAAGTTTACCGCATCATTAACATCTGCACTCCAATATCCCTTGAGCTGGACGGTTCCACCACCGCTGGTCAAGCTGGCATCAGCCGGGATGGGGACGATCACATCTAAAAAGGTATTGGTGCTGTTCCAATAATCTGTAACAACATTATTAACGCGGGCTACGACGGTTCCAACATCGACAGCCGCCGGAATATTTCCATCAACAACGATGGTTCTATCGCTGTTAATATTGGTGGGGATGGTAACCAAATTAACACTGTTACCTGCCGCATCTTGAATGGTTCCTGTAGTGGTTAGAGGCGTTTCGGCAAACAGGGCTGAACTGGCCTCTCCAGACCCAACCGTATAATTAGCTGTGGCTGTGGTTGATGGACCAAAACTACTGATGGAGGCAGATCCGCCACCATCCAGGTTCACGATGAGGTTGGCCCCTGCCAGAGTGACTGCCTCACTAAAAGTAACAGTTACATTGATGACATCATCTATGGCATAATCGCCTGCAATTGTGGTTGAAGATATACTTACAATCGTGGGAATGACACCGTCTACAACAATGGTATGATTATCATCAAGATTTGAACTGCCAGGGACACCATAATTAACATCATTTCCCGCTGCATCCCTGAGGCTTCCCCCCAGGAGGCTGGCTGTATTGACAGTCAGATCATCGCTCAGATTGCCCTCAGACACTGTATAGGTTCCATTTGCCATGGTACTGTAATCAAAGGCACTGATAACAAAAGTCTCATTTGACCCTGCATCCATGGCCAATTCTATTTGAAGATTATCTCCTACTAATTTTACAGCCTCTGAAAAGGTTACGATGACATTAATTGCATCAGATGGTATAAAGGGACCATTGCCTGAATCTGTGGTAAAACTTTGTATAGTAGGTACAGTCTGGTCGATGGTGATCTCATTAGAGCTGGCAGACCCAACAGGACTTGTGTTTCCTGCTTTATCTGTTACAACTGCAACAACTTTTAGCACTTCACCTTCTGCAAAACCTGCAAAAGCTTCCAGGGTTGCTGCTGGAACTGCCAGGGTTTTGTTTCCAGATGAACTAATGGTCTGAGCAGTCCAAAGATCTTCAGCATCATTTACATCTGCACTCCAATAGCCCTTGAGCTGTACGGTTCCACCACCATCTGTCAAGCTGACATCAGCTGGAATGGGGACGATGACATCTAAAAAGTCATTGGTATTGTTCCAATAATCCGTAACCACATTACCTACTCGAGCAACCGTAGTTCCCACATTGACAGCAGCTGGAATTATTCCATCAACCACAATGGTTCTATCACTATTAATATTGGTGGGAATTGTAACAAGGTTCACAGCATTGCCAGAAGCATCAAGAATAGTTCCAGCTGTTGTTAAGGGACTTTCAGCAAAGAGGGCTGAGCTTGCCTCACCAGACCCTACTGTATAGTTAGCCGTAGCTGTAGTTGACAGACTAAAGGTACTGATGGAGGCTGACCCTCCTCCGTCAAGATTGACGACCAGATCTGCGCCAGACAGGACGACTGGTTCGCTAAAGGTTACGGTGACATTAATAACATCATCAATGGCATAATCACCAGCTGATGTGGTTGAGGTTATACTTACAATTGTGGGAATGACACCATCAACCACCACATTATGGTTATCATTTAGATTTGAACTACCTGGGAGGTCATAGGTGACATCATTTCCTGCAGCATCTCGCAGACTTCCACCCAAAAGGCTGGCACTTTTCACAGCGAGGTCGTCACTATCATTGCCCTCCTGGACAACATAGGAGCCATTGGCTGTGGTACTGTAATCGAAGGCACTTATGACAAAGGTTTCATCAGGAGTGCCAGTTTCCATTTCAATTTGGAGATTGTCGCCGATTAATTTGACTGCTTCAGTAAAGGTGACAATCACATTGATGGCGTCAGTGGGGATAAATGGACCATTGCCTGAATCGGTGGTAAAGCTTTGAATGGTTGGAACCGTCTCATCGATGGTAATCTCATTGGCGCTGGCAGAACCCACCGTACTGGTATTACCAGCCTTATCAGTCACAACAGCTACAATCTTTAAAACAGCATCCTCAGCGTATCCTGGAAAAGCTTCAAGGGTTGCTTCGGGTACGGCGAGTGTCATGTTACCTGATGAACTAATGGACTGAGCGGTCCACAGATTCGCTGCATCATTCACGTTACCAGTCCAATACCCCTTAAGCTGAACCGTTCCGCCACCACTTGTTAAACTGGCATCAGCCGGGATAGGCACAATCACATCCAAAAAGTCATTGGTACTATTCCAATAATCTGTGACGACATTTAGGACACGGGCTACGACGGTTCCTACATTAACAGCAGCTGGTACATTGCCATCAATAACCAGAGAGCTATTGTCACCAAGATTTTCACCACCTGGTAGGTCTTCATCCAAACTGTTACCAGCCGCATCTGATAGCGTTCCCCCGGTTACGTTCACTTCTGAAATCGTCAGATCTGAACTGGCATCACCATCAGCTACCGTATAGGTTCCAATGGCTGATGTTCCGCTAACGCTTGAAATTTGCACGGTAGTTCCAACATCCAAAACCAGATCAAGGGTACCCGCACTTAAGGTTAGCGATTCATCGAAATTTATAGTTATATCAACCTCTTCTCCAATGGCAAGATCACCCGTAGAAGGCGAGGATGTGATTGAATTGATGGTGGGATAGACACCATCAATTTCTATGGCTTTATTGTCTTTTAGATTGGAATTTGAGGGTAATCCATAGGTTGCATTATTTCCTGCAGCATCACGCAAAGTTCCACCTAAGGAGCTGAGACTCTTTACTGTCAAATCACCGCTCACATTTCCCTCAGCCACGGTATAATCCGCAGAAGCAGTGGAGCTATTGGAGAAGGCAGACACCACAAATGTCTCATCTGTCCCGCCGGTCTCCATCTCAATCTGAAGATTATCGCCAACCAATGTAACAGATTCCGAGAAGGTCAGATCAACATCGATGACATCAGATACGCCATAGGTACCATTTGCAGCATCGGATGAAATATTTGTTACGACTGGTGCTGTCTGGTCTATGGTGATCTCATTGTCACTCTCAGTTCCAACTGCACTGGTATTTCCAGCCTTATCTGTCACTATGGCCACAACTTTAAGTACACCACCGTCTACAAATCCTCCAAATGCTTCTAGAGTCGCCTTTGGAATGGATACTGTCATGTTTCCAGTGGCTCCGATTGAGGCTGAAGAGCCCAAATTTTGTGCAGTATTGACATCTGCACCCCAATAGCCTTTTACCTGTACTGTGCCCAGGACCAAGCTGGCATCCCCTGGTATTGGAACTGTCACGCTTAATGATGTATTGGAGCTATTCCAGTAATCGGTTGCCACTGGCGCACCAACAGCAACAACAGTACCCACATTGACTGCTGCAGGAATATTACCATCTACTACGATGGCTTCATTGTCATCCAGGTTTTCACCACCCGGAATTGATAGGTCCGCGTCATTTCCGGCTGCATCTCTCAATTCGCCAGATGATTTTGTTAAACTATTCACACTTAAGTCAGAGCTTTCGTCCCCCTCCACAACCGTATAATTGGTCGTGGCCGTCGTGTTGCTGGTGAAACTCGATATAGTTACAGTCTGATCTGGTGTACCTGTTTCCACAACGATTTGAATATTCCCAGTTGAACTCACTGTCTCGGAAAAGGTTGTAATAATATCAATACTCTCACCAATGGAATAGTCGCCGGCTGCGGCATTTGAGGAAAGGCTAAGCACTGTGGGAGCTGTTTGATCTACAACGATGGCTGTTGAGGTACAGGTGACGGTATCTACGGGGACATTCGAGCCATTTCTAAATTCAACATAGATGTGAAATGTCTCAGCATCTGACAGGGGATCTGTTGTTTCAATATCCGTTGCAGTAAGTGCAAAACTAAGTTGTTGACCCGTACTAGCTCCACCCTGGGCCGAAACTGAACCAAATTGGACATAGCCAGCGCCATCAACACTGATATATGTTTTAAAACTCACAATCCCCACTTCCCAGGATTGAGCTTGAACTGTAGCCCCTGTATTAGAGGCATTCCAATAACCCGAGACCACTGGATCTCCGGCTACTGTAAAAGAGTTGGTCGCCAAAACAGATGACAGTGACACCAAAGTTAAAAATGCTGATACAAAAGATCGATGGGACCGCATATATGCTCCAATTTTTCCAAATAATATTTGGGAATCGCTATTGTCTGTATGGTTTAACTTCATAATTCAAACCCCATGGAAAGTCTTAGTTCAGCCCACCAGGCGGAGCCGATAAATTCAATATCTGTGATTAACACACCGCGTGTTCCCACGCGTAAAAAGGTATTCTTGGTCGGGCGGAAACGATATCCAAGCTCCAGCATGCTGCCAATTTCTGAGTCCCAGAAACCGAATCCCAGCGCTGCACTGGATTGGTCACCAATGGCAGAGGCCTGTAGGATATATGCAAGACCTGCAAAATCACCACCCTGTGGATAGGTATTCTCAAAGCTAAAGGTTGAAACCTCGAAGAGGAAATAGAGCGGAATGCTCTCCACATAAACTTCATAGGGAAGCTTTACTGCCATCCCTGCATCAATATATGAGTACCAGGATTCCAGTTGCCCGGAAACTGCATAGGGAGAAGACATATTGAATGACAGATAGGAACCATTCAGTCTACTGTTTTTGAACATTCCTGGCGCAGGTCCCCTTGTCGCCCCTCGCTTTTCGTCCTTTTTTGTTTCAGCGGGTTTTTCTTCAGCCACTGCATCTCTATCAGCTTCACTTCCGTATAGTTCCTTGATCAGGGCATCATAATCCGCATCACTGGAACCATCTTGCCCATCACCAAACACCATTGAGCTATCTTGTGCCCCTGCTTCAGCAGGTTCAGTGGCATCCTGAGCCATAACTGGAAATGTTGACATCATGATGATGCCAAGGGCCAATAGGAGTCTAGAATTCAGTAATTTCGACATGATGGATTATTTCTTATTCAATTCACCTGAATTACCAGAATTTTATCCCTGTGGTGAGTCTGGGCTCCAACCACCATATTGAGCCGATGGGATCAATGTTGTAGGCCCAGTTCCAGCGGTAACCAGCTGAGAAAAAGAGTGAATGGAATTGATAGGAATAACCAATCCCTGCCATAGCTCCAAAAGTTGGTGTGTACATGCCCATCCCCAATTCAACCTCAGCTCCATACATTTCAACCCGGGCAAGGGGCATTATTGAAACCCCCTTAAATTCCCCACCCGAGGGAAAAGAGTTTGTAAAATTGAAACTGGATACATCAACCGAGAATGAAAGCTCTACGGGCTCAAATGTGAAATGCCATGGCAATTCAGTTGTGAGGGAAAAGTCCATAAATGAGTACCATGTATTTAATTCATCGGGGACCACATGAGGTGAATAAAGCGACAGGGTGAATCCCGTGTCTTCCAGAAAGGTACCATCAACATACTTCCCAAGTTCTAGCGGATGATCAGGAACCTCTTCTATAATATCTCCATCTGCGGTGCGGGTAATCAGGCTCTCATAATCTGTGTCTGTATCAAGCCCCCACTCATCTACCTCGGCAGAATCAGCCTCAGCTTCTGCTTCATCAGCGGTATCCTCATCACCAAAGTCTCCAAAAAAGTCATCTTCCCCACTGGCCTTAGTATCTGATTCTGCCTCGTCGTCTGTCTCAAAAGAAAAATCATCTCCCCCAAGATCAAATTCATCCCCGAATAAGAGGCTATCACCTTCAGAGTCTCCAAAGAGATCTTCTTCCTGTGCATAGAGATCGGGTGTCAGTGCTGTCAGAAGAAATAGTCCTGATATAAGTATCAAATACCTTGAAGCCTGACATCTAAATTTTGTGAAATACAAAAGCATAATACTCTGTACCCTTTTGATTGGCTTATATGCCATTTTTAATTAATCATGAAATTTATGATAACTCATGTTTGAAACAAGTCTTTACGTTGCCTTGTGATCTAGGAAACACCTTGTCTATCAAGCGTTAATCTTGGGTTGCTTCAAGCAAATTGTTCCTAATGATAATTTGAGACATGGGGAATAGATTCACAGGTGCTTATATTTAAATTGGTGAATGGATTATACGTAAATATATTGCCTGCCGCTTGAGATATCAGGCAATTGAAATATATGGAGAGGTGGCCGAGTGGCTTAAGGCGCACGCTTGGAAAGCGTGTGTGCGGCAACGTACCGTGAGTTCGAATCTCACTCTCTCCGCCCATAAGAAGGAACCATATATTCGAACTATGTGGTTCCTTTTGTTTTTGGGGAGTTCGAAACGGAACGAAGTGTAGTAAGACGAGGGCAACGCCCGCTGTCAATCTCACTCTCTCCGCCCATAAGAAGGAACCATATATTCTAACTATGTGGTTCCTTTCGTTTTTTGGGGAGTTCGAAACGGAACGAAGTGTAGTAAGACGAGGGCAACGCCCGCTGTCAATCTCACTCTCTCTGCCCAGAATAAAAAGGACCCCGTAAAAACGGGGTCCTTTTTATATCTATTATAAACACCCGACTTAAGTCGGGTGTTTAGTAAGAAGATGCTACAGGCTTTAACCAGCTCTCCAGAATCTTCCCATCCCCGGCAATGTTAATCAATTGTTGCTGCAAAACTTCCAGGGGTGCCAAGGGATTGGCAAATATTTTTGCAAGAAACAACGGTTTACTATCATGCAGATAGACTCCCAGGCGCGGCACAAAACGACCAGCCCAATTAGGCAGTCCATTGAGCGGATAGGAAATGGCTATTTGGGTATACCCTGCCTGTTCAATCTGATCTAGCAGGTCTGAATTCCAGGCGTTAAATGGCGGGCAAAAGGTGGTGACCTCACTCCCTATCTGGTCTTCAAGGTGTTTTTTTGAGTTCACCAGTTCATCTTTGATTTTCTTTGAATCCATGGCGATGAGACGACGGTGGGTTTTTCCGTGAGACCCTATCTCCCAGCCCTTCTCATGTAAACTTCGGAGCTCAGCCCAGTTCATGTGGCTGACCTGTTTGCTTTCAGGAAAATAGTCCCAACTGTTTTTCTTACCAACATAGTCTGTGATGGCGAAGACGGTTGCTACGCCCCCCACTTCGTCGAGAATGGGAGCGGCATACTCATTAATACACGTATATCCATCATCAAAAGTGACCAATATTTGGTTCTGAGAGAAATCGTGATCTTTAATATTTGAAAATGAAAAGCCCAGACGCTGGAGTTCCAACATCTGGGCTCTGAATTGCTTCGGTGTAGTAGTAGTTACTCCCCACTCATAGTCTTCAGAAACCTTATGATACACAAGGCCCCTGTTATATACGGGGAAGGCCAAACTTTAGCTCAGTACCTTTTCAACAGGAGTATACTCCAGACCAAAGGCTTCAGCTACAGCTTCACAGGTAACCTTACCATCTACCATATTCAAACCAAGAGCAAAACCATGGTCAGCCTTGAGTGCTGCTTCAACACCCTTATTGGCCAATTTGATAACATATGGAAGTGTGGCATTGGTCAATGCGATTGTAGATGTATAGGGTACTGCTCCGGGCATATTGGCGACACAGTAATGAACCACGCCGTCCACTACAAATGTTGGATCTTCGTGGGTTGTTGGTCGGCAGGTCTCAACACAACCACCCTGATCAACAGCAACATCAACGATAACTGAACCTTTTCTCATGAGGCTTAGCATATCCCGGGTGATTAGCCTTGGTGCTTTAGCACCAGGTAGGAGTACGGCACCAACAACCAAATCAACAGTTGGTAACAATTCACGAATATTTGCCGGTGTACTGTAAAGCGTGGTAACATTCTTGGGCATAAAATCATCGAGATCGCGAAGTCGGTCAAGATTGATATCCATGATATAAACATTGGCCCCCATACCGGCAGCAATTTTGGTTGCGTGGGTTCCTACAGTCCCACCACCAAGAACCAGTACCGTACCGGGCTTAACACCAGGTACACCACCAAGGAGGACACCTCTACCACCGCTCTTGTGCTCTAAAAAACGAGCACCTTCTTGAGTGGCCATACGACCAGCTACTTCACTCATGGGCTCCAGGAGTGGCAGGGTTTTGGTTTGATTCTCCACTGTTTCATAGGCGACTGCCCAGGCGTTGGTCTCCAGGAAACCTCTGGTAAGTGCTTCATCGGCAGCAAAGTGAAAATAGGTGAATACAATTTGTCCAGGACGGGTTCTGGCTATCTCGACTGCCTGTGGCTCTTTTACCTTGACAATCATTTCAGCATCAGCCCAAATCTTATCTACATCAGGCTCAATGTTAGCACCAGCTTTGATATACATCTCATTGGTAAATCCACTGTTGATACCACCGTTGTCCTCTACAATGACTTTGTGACCATTAGCGACCAATGATTCAACGCCACCTGGGGTCATTGCAATACGATTCTCATTCGTTTTTATCTCTTTGGGTACTCCGACGATCATATTCGCCTCCTATGATAATACTTGGACGGTTTTGCAGGCCACGCTCAAATACTTCGAACTCGAACTCCCCCTGGGGACGATCCTCTAGACTGCGCTAGCCGGTTCCAAAATGCTAGTAAAAAACCTATCCGGATTGAACAATTCTCGTGCCAATACCTGAATTCTTTGGACATCAATCGCTTCAATCTTTTTCAGAAATTTATCTAGACCTATATTTTCACCATAATATATCTGCTGGCGACCCAGACGCATCATACGTCTTTCCATGGACTCATCACCCATGACTATCCCCGATTTGTACTGAGCTTTGACCATTTCCAATTCAGAAGCGTTGACGGGATCTTTGACCATTTTTTCAAGCTCTGTAAGGGTTAACTCAACGGCAAGATCACGTTTTGCTGGATCTGTGGCCAGATAAACACCAAATGAACCTGTATCACGATACAGATTCACAAAGGAAAATATTTGGTAGGCAACACCATGAGCTTCACGAATATTCTGAAACAGTCTAGAGCTCATTCCCCCACTAAGGATTGAGTTAAGTACAGCAATATCATAACGTCTTTCATCAAATACCGAGAATATTGGCAACCCGGTAATGAGATGACTTTGTTGAATATCCTTGGTTCTGACTTCCTTACCAGGCTTATAGCTTGATGCATCAATAGGAGTAAAATTATTTGCACCGGATCCTGGTCGATCATATCTGTCTTCAATTAAATTCACCAGTTTCTGGTGATCTACAAACCCCGCAGCAACAATAATTGTATTTTCCGGGCTATAATTTTTATCTAGATATGCAGTCAGCGCTTCAGGCGTGAAGCCACTAATAGATGTCTCATTTCCCAGAATGGGTTTCCCAACTGAATTGTCAGGGTAGAGAAATTCTTCAAAGGTATCAAAGGCCAATTCTTCCGGAACATCTTTGCTATCGCGCAATTCATCAAGAACAACGGATTTTTCACGTTCTATTTCAGCTAAAGGAAAAGTTGGATGGAGTAATAAATCTGAGAGCACATCAACTGCCTCTTCCAGATACTCGCTGAGAAATCTGGCATGATAGCAGGTGTACTCTTTGGTGGTAAAGGCATTGAGATGTCCTCCCACACTCTCCAGAGATGAAGCAATTTCAAAGGTAGACCGATTTTTGGTACCTTTAAAAACCGTATGCTCAAGGAAATGTGAGATGCCAGCCAGGGGTGCAGGTTCATAACGACTCCCTGCGCGCACCCAGATGCCTAAAGCCACCGAACGGACTGTGTCCACCGTTTCAGTAACGATGGTCAGTCCGTTCGATAGTGTCGTTTGCTTACGAAGTGAGGTCACTTCAGCAATTTACCGACGATTGTTATCCCGACGAGGTCCGCGATCCCTACCGCCACGATCCCTGCCACCACCGCGATTGTTATCACGTTGTGG
>JABIFX010000067.1 GCA_018650445.1 Fidelibacterota bacterium | reverse complement strand
TCATCTGGTTTGTTGCTCCTCATTATAACAAATGAGGGCCGGACACTTTTTGATTTTTGGCTTATTTAGCCAATAATTACACTCGTTTTTGGGGTTTTGCAAAAGGCTCATGGGGTTCAGGATTATGGAAACCTATTCTCTGGAGTGGAAGGATGTAGATCTCAATAACGAGCTAATCATCCAGCGCGACACCAAGAACGGTACAGACCATGAGTTGCCGATCCCCTCAGTGATAGTTCCAATAATCGCTCATCTCAAACAAAATACGGAGCAGTGTCTTGAGAAAGGGGAAAAAATGCCAGCCCACCTATTCTTTTCCCCAAAGAACCCGGCAACCCATTACACCATGCCACGCAAGCCCACCGACAGGATCAACGACAGAATCAGTTTCACATTCAATCCTCATATGACCCGTCACACCTTCACCACCATAGCGGAGGCGGTAGGCATACCAAAGACTATGATTGACCGTCTGACCAACCACACCAACACCAATGACGTTACAGGTGGGTATATCCACACTGAGACAGAGACACTAAGAGAGGCCATCAATAAGATTGCGGCCTACATTCAGGCGAAGATCACCAGTGAGGAGAAAGTGGTGAAGCTGTATGGATGAACAACACTGGATATTACCCTTGATTACTCTACGAGACCATATATACTTAAATTACAAAATAAGTATGAAATGCTGCAGCCAATAAATAAGATACTGTTCCTTAAGAAAGAATCACTGTGAAAATTCCAGTACAACCACCTGATATTCAGCAGATATTGAGCAGCATACTCGAACAGGATAGTGAGCTCGCCATGCAGCTACTGAGAGGGGAGTTGGGACCACCTACAGACAACAAAGGTCGGTATTTGCACTGGGATAAATTGCGGCACTTAACCCCGCCTGAGGGATTTAGCAGTGAACAGTGGTGGGTAAGCATCAAACAGAGTCGGCGCAGCCTGAAGCAAAGCACCCCTTTCCTGAACAAATATGGGGAACTCTTTTGGTATTGTGTCCCTCCTGCTCTGCAAAAGGAGCTGCACTGGCTGGATCTCCACGCCGCCGGAACCATTCAGGCCAATGATGCGATCACCAACCCTCACTCCAGATCAACCTATCTTGTACGCTCACTGATTGAAGAAGCGATCAACTCCAGTCAGCTGGAGGGAGCCTCAACCACTCGACACGTTGCCAAGGAGATGATCCGGCAAGGCAGAAGCCCAAGCAACAAGAGTGAGCAGATGATCATCAACAACTACCATGCAATGCAGTTCATCCGGGAAATCAAGGATGATGCACTAACCTCATCCATGGTGTTTGAGCTACATAGAGTTCTCACAGAGAACACTCTGGACAACCCTGCTATGGCCGGTAACTTGCGTTCAGACAACGATGATATCACGGTTATCGATAATCGCGATCAGCAGATACTCCACACCCCGCCTGATGCTTCTGAATTGGAGAGCAGAATGGTGGCACTCTGTGAGTTTGCCAATACTCCAGATGAAAGTGGCTTTCTTCACCCGGTTATCCGGGCAATCCTGCTGCACTTCATGCTGGCCTATGACCATCCGTTTGTTGATGGAAACGGGCGTACAGCAAGGGCGTTGTTCTACTGGTCCATGGCGCATCAGGGCTACTGGTTGATGGAATATATTTCCATTTCAGCAATCATCAAGAAGGCTCCAGCCAAGTACAGCAGAGCCTATCTGCACACAGAGACCGATAATGACGATTTAACCTACTTCATCATCCATCAGGTAGAAGTGATCCATCAGGCCATTGCAGATCTTCACACCTATCTAGACCAGAAGATGCGGGGGATCGGTGAAGCTGAGCAGCTACTGAAGGACAACCCTCGTTTGAAAAAGATGAACTTCAGACAGCTTGCTTTGTTGCGTCATGCACTCAAACACCCAAGGTTTGCATACGTTGTACATGAACACCAAGCCTCTCATGGCATTGCCTACGACACAGCACGTCGTGACCTGATTAGTATGGCTGACAAGTTCAACCTACTAACCAAAACCAAGCAAGGAAAGAATTACCTGTTTATTGCTCCACAGGATTTAGAGAAGCGCATTAAACAGCAGTAACCAAACATGCAGTGCCTAGAGTGACGGTAGCTCCCGATCTTGAACAGTGACCCCTTCAGTCACCTGGCACTGCATTCTAATTTTAATTGTAGGACTGACACTTGAAGGAGTGTTGTTTGTGAATCTCGAAACCAATAAGAAATACCTTACTGTTCAAGATATAGCCGAACGAACGGAAGGAAATACTGTTCAACAGGTTATTAACTGGATCAAGCAGGAAAGAATCTCGATCTATGCCAAAGACATAATCACAGGAGAGGTTCAGCCAGCACCATCAGGCTATATGCTCCAGGCAATATGTGACGCAAACCCCGGACACATCAGGGTATTGGAATCTGATTTTGATAAATGGGCGGAAGCACAGCAGCAGCAAGACCAAATACCTAGCTCATCCACAGAACAAGAGAATTCACCAAAGAACTCTGATTTTTACTCTATTGGTAAAATGATCACAGAGGGGAAGTCTGTTTCAGACATTCTTGAAATCATACATAAGTGTGGAGCCTGTTGGTTTGAAAAAACGGGGAGAGTGACATGCTTTCTCTATGGAGATAATAACTTATATGACCTTGTAATTAGCCGTTTGGATGATTATTTGATTAATTTTATCCATGCAAACTATAGTCAAGGGCATAAAAGAAAATCAGAAGAGCTATTGAATGAATTAAACGTAACCGTTCAGACCCCAGTTCATTAGGGTAATCAATTTAACGAAATAGTGGACAAAAGATAAGCATTGTGAGAGAGTAGCAATCATAGCTACGCAACAACTCCCACAAGTACGCAACAACTCCCACAAGCATGAATCT
>JABIFX010000139.1 GCA_018650445.1 Fidelibacterota bacterium | reverse complement strand
TCCAGATATAATCGAATTGCTAATTATTGGATTTGAATTGCTAATATATAAACCACCTCCACTAACAGCTGAACCATTTTGAACTGTAAACCCACTTAATACTGCAGTCGAATCTTCACCACTCTCAAACATCACCACACTCCCACTTTGATTGCCGTCAATAATTGTAGATGAGATATAAGATGTATCACTGGTGGTGAGATATAACGACCCCACCATAATATTCTTGCCGATGTAGTTGATGTTCTCTGTGTATGTGCCTGCTGCGACCAGGACTGTGTCGCCATCCGTGGAAGCATAAATAGCGGTCTGGATTACCGTATAATCACCGCTCCCGTCTGTCGTAACTGTATATTTCTGAGGTTTTGGTTTGGCGCCTATTTCTGCAGTTAAATCACTTTCTCCTCCTGCCCCCGTGGCAGATACTTTGTAGTAGTAGGTTGTTTCGTTGGTTAACCCGGTATTTTTAAACTCGGTTGGACTTAATCCAGTGGCAATAGCTGTAAAACCAGAACCGCTGCTAATAGATCTGTATACAGAATAGCTGGTGGCATAATCATTCCCTGTCCAGGATAGGTCGACCACGCCGTTGCCCGCCGTTGCAGCCAGGTTGGTTGGCACAGGCGGTGCAGATGGTGCCCCCAGTGCGTTCTCATAGGCACCCATATCTGGGTTTGTGCCAGATGGATTTGGTCTTGTATTACCATTTATATCTGTGGAAGGCGCACCAGAGGTTCTACCTGTTCCAATCATAGGTGAATAATTATTTAGCCTATAATCGTCACTACTGGTATTAACAAAAAATGGATCCGAATTTAAATTTGCACTCCCTGTAGCTCCTTGTACCATACCAGAGTTTATGGCACCAATTCCATTCGCTGGTAGTGAATAGTAATTTGAACCCTGAACATTAGAATTATTAATAGTCAGGTTAATAACATCACTTCCAGAGCTACCAAAATACACTTGATAATTCTGAGAATCAGAATTACCCCATATGATAGTGTTGCTAATATCAATTGTGAATTGAATTCGACCATAAATTGCGCCATAAACCGAATTGTTATTATTCGTGTTATTAGAAATGGTACAATTAATTAATGTAACTGTTGTGGATTGACCCCAGATGGCAGATCCACCACCACCGTTATTATTTATAATTAATGAATTTTTTACCACTACACTTCCACCCATTAGAGCAATTCCACCACCACCGCTACCTGAAGTATTTTCTCTAATTATACTTGCATCAATTGTGCTATTCCCACCATCAATTCTTATACCCGCACCTTTCCCACTACTCCGATTATCTTTTATTATTAGGTTCTTTAAGCTTGCGGATGAATTAATTAATATACCGCCACCATCACTGTCTCTACCGTTTTGAATAGTAAATCCTTGTAAAACTGCGAAAGAGGATTCATTGCTATCTAACTTGATTGTGTTTTTACCTACTGACCCGCATGAAGCTTCAGGGCAACCACCATCAATAATCGTAGATGAGATATAAGAAGTATCACTGGTAGTCATGTACAATGACCCCACCACAATATTCTTACCGTTGTAGTTAATGTTCTCTGTGTAGGTGCCTGCCGCTACTAAAACCGTATCGCCATTGCTGGATGAATCAATAGCGGTCTGGATTTTAGCAAAAGGATCATCTTCACTCCCATCATTGTCATCTGAGCCGGAAGTTGATACATACCAGACTGGGCCGGTGTATGGCGGAATTATTGCTGTAGAAAACCAGCTTTGATATCCTTCCACCTGGTCATCTGTGCCATCAATATTTCCATCATAGGCTGTCACTGAAATACTGCTGTCAATGCTTACGCCAGACAATGTGTAAGTGGTTACATTTCCAACATCGGTATTGGTTGTGTAAGAGTACCCGGTGAAATTCCCGTAGTGTATCTTGTAGCCGGCAACATCACTTTCGGGGTTGGCGTCCCAAGTCAGAATAACATTCCCACCGGATGCTTGTTTAGCTACATTCGCTGGCGGGGAGATGGGGGCTGCGGTGCTAGGACTTGTTAATATTGGGTCAACATCTAGAGCACCCAAGTTAAAATCATCATTATAATCATAGATAGATCCTTGAACACTATCTAAGGAGGTTGTACCCCAATAATTGTTTTCAGCATTAAGATCATTGCTGGATTCCATTACATATTTATATCCTGTACCCCCTGTAATATTATTACCCGTAAAGTAAGAGACCGTACCAGTGACATTATCACCACTTTCACAATAATAGGTATTATTTTCAAAATCAATTGATTCTCCTCCCTGAAACTTTGTTATTCTAGTGTTGATATAATTATTGGAAAAAACATAAGACTGACTATGATAACCATACCCATGTAATTGGGAATAGAAACGTGAAATGCTACAACCATCTAAAATATTATTTTTAAAATCAAAGGATGAAGTCCCAAATGATGAATTGATAAAATAATTATTTTTTACAAGAAAGTTTGGAGCATTATCTCCCTCCAAAGATCCATTAATAAAAACATTGTTTGTGAAAAAGCTTTTCTCGCTTATTTCCTTACCCCCCCATCCTGTGAAAACCATATAAGTATCTTCAATCAGACAATTTGATATTGAAATAGATACTTGCTGGTTCGAACTACTTGATGAATATTCTCCGGTCACCAGATGAGTACTACTCCGTCCACCTGAAATCACAGGATCAAAATTACCTGAGGTTGGATTTGAGATATTTGCATAGCTGATCCTGCAACCAGTATTACTTAATGAGTCATAATCTGTGGCTGTAACCCCAAAGTGAATTCCTTTCCCGAATGGATCAAAAGTAATATTGTTTGAAGAAGTACCTTCCGCGATAAGCTCTCCTTGAACCAATATGTATGCGTTATTATTTAATTGGACCGTTACACCTGGCTCAATCGTCAATGTCACACCTTCACTAACTAATATATTTCCTGTAGCAATATAAGGCGAGCTTAATAAGCTCCAGGTGGTGTTACTGGAGATGACACCGCTGACTTCGGTGGGGCCAAATGTTTCCCATTCCAAAGTATGAAAATTCCATGTAGTTGTGTTGGATATACCAGCAAAATCATTCCCCGAAGTATCTTCAAAAGCAGCCGAGCTGATATTCACATAATAAGCTGTATTAATACTCAAGTCACTACTTGGGTTAATGGTAACGGTGG